>QMRW01000113.1 GCA_003650785.1 Thermoprotei archaeon
AAATATAATTACACCCACGGCTCAAAACTACAAATGTATAGAAGCTGATGCAGTAGCTTACACTACTAAACTACTTTCCGAGAGAATAGGTAATATTAAAGGAGAGCTAGAGAAATTAATCAGGGCATATGACCCCTGCGTCTCCTGCTCAGCGCGATTTTTCAGAGAACATACCCTTACACGAGATAGTATTTAAAGATGCTATTTAGATCCTTTATTCACTAGACTTAAAAGGTTAAGTAATATTACGAAATAAAATTATGAACATAAAAATAATAGCCTTAGTGATCGTGGTCATCGCTATTGCCGGAATGCTAAGTTATTTTATCTGAGTGTATTGGCTTAAAGAGAAATCCACAGGACAATAACTGAGCGACCTATACGGGGGGCGCCTCTCCTTCACGGCAAAGGAGTTTTCAGACCCAGAATATACATGGATAGCAGGTACTTACGTAGTGTGCCAGTCTTTGAAGGAGGTATGTATTACCAGCCGAATGGTATACCCAAAATGGGCTTACTATATCCAACAGTCTATGTAAGAAACCGGAGTGAATATATAGAAAGCCTTTCATATGATGTGAAGAAGTACAGATGGATCCACATCATAAAGCCTTTAATTAGCACCTCAAAAGGAAAGGGCATAGAGCTCTACTTTATTGGATAAACACTAAGCATACCATTCTAGATGGGGTCTATGAAGGGGCCCTACGTAGTTCACGGAACTTATAGCAGAGTTAAGGGTGTGGATATTTGGGGCGGCTTCCGGGTTTCAGATACATTTAAGGCGAACTTAACAGTACCAGACAAAGGAACCTACAGCTTAAGGGTCATTTCCTCTTCGATAGAGCCGTGCACCGCATTTATTATGGTGGTTCAGCAGATGAAAAAGAAATAATAAAGAATAACACAGGAAACGTCTTAGCTTTCTCCTGCATAATGATATTTCACGATAAATTTTACATAATGATATCACATAGTGATAATCCGACGCCAGCAGACTTCCTAAAGTTCCAGCATCAGGATCAAGTAAACTTTCCTACCAAGGGCGTCAACTTCACATTAGAAAGTCTCGGCAATCCTCTTCAGCCAAATAACTTCAGGCTCTACGGTCCATTCGAGAATGGCTACGTAAACCTAACAGGCTATGTAGTAGCCTATTGGCCACCTAAAGGCTGGTACGTGAACAAAAATACTTGGTGGGATTCAAAGGCTAAGTACACGTGGGAGGGCTCTCATAAAATAGACAGGCACTGTGAAGCTAGATAATGAAGTCATAGAAGTCTCAGGAGCTATGGGCGTAGGTGAATTTACTAAAGTTCTATCTGAAGCAGATACAACTCCCTAAAGCTAACTATAGCTAGCTATTAATGAGAAACAACTTTTAGGCTTTTAATGAAAATCTAAATTATGGAGATAAACGTTTAGTACATACAGTTTATAGTTAGCTGATCCCATATTCATAGCGGGAATTGAGATGAAGCTAAAGACCTTAGTGATAGTGGTATTCATAGTGGCGTTGGTGGTCGTAGGTGCATGGATATGTTATATTCACCTTCAGAGATTACAACTAAAAGAAGAGTTACTCAAAAAGTTTTCTAAACTCAAAACTGAGTATGAGAAAAAGAAGGCTCAGGGATATAATGTTTCTGAAGTCGAGTACTGGATAAAAAAAGCTAAGGATGCATTCGAGAAAGGAGACTATAAAACTGTCGGAGAAATGTTGAATAAGGCTATTGAGGCCTTAAAGAAAGCTAAAAAAATTCCACAATACCCATTCCCAGTAGTTAGAAGTAATTCTTGGATTACAGATCCAGTAACACTATACGATTTCGTACCTTTTGGAGTAACTTTAGTAAAACTTCCTGATAATAGGATAGTCATCGATAGGAAAAAGGGCTGGACAGCTAGTAATTTTGTTCAGTTCGGTATGGCTATAGATGACAAGCACATACTGATCTTCCACTCTTCGATAAATATAGGTGGATCTCACTTCCGTCTAATGTTCGGCAGGCTTGAGAATAATACCTTCTCTGGAAAAAGAATGTACATGTTTTTAAAAGGAGCCTCCTACTACGATGAAAGTGGGAAGTACTTCCCTTATCCTACAGTCTACTCTAACCCTAAGAACGATTATGTACTCATAATAGCCTACGACGAAAAGACTAGAACGTGGTATCATAAGATACTATATACAAAATCGTCGCCACCTATAGAAATTCTATACGTGGAGGGCAGAGGTAGGCTAGTACCACTGTGGGTAGGGAAGCCGCAGGGCCCATTTGTAGTCCATGGAATAGCTGGAATTAGAGATGGTAAGCTATGTCTAGATACTTGGGGAGGCTACCTAGACTTCGAAGAAATTAAAGTAATAAGGTATTATGATCTTGAGAGTAATAAGACCTACACTTTCTCTAAAGGCTTCGCCTTCATGGATAGAGAATACCATAGACTCTTACCCTTAGGAGAAGTGAAGATTGAGAATGGTAAGATAGTAGATGGTGTGGAGTTCGACGCTATGTCGTTCCATAAAATAGATGGAGAGGTAATAGAGTTCATCTTCATACTAGCTAAAAATCCACTTCCTCCAGAATTAAAGAAGAAGTTCGAGTTTCCAGAATTTGAGAGAATAGGGAGAATAAACTTTGTAAGCAGAGGAGAAAGCTACAGATTAGACGAGTATATCTTCTGGACTGATGGCAAACTACAGCCAGAACTATACTTCCTCAAGGGCAATATTACAGATGAAAACGGTAAGGTTGTCGGTAAAGTTGATCTTAAGGCTAGGGCATTCGCTTACTGGGGTCGAAAAGGCACAGAAAACTGGGGTGTTGGAAGACCGTGGTGGGATCCTGAGGGGAGAGTCGCTTGGGGTAGATCCTTCGTAAAATGGAGTGGTACTATTACACTAAGAAATGAGGTCATAAAAGTTAAAGAAGTGCTTGGATTTGGAGAATTTCACAGATATCGAGGTAAGTACATGTCTAGTTCACTATACGAGTCTTCCCTCTCTACTCCTCTCTTTATAAAAACTGGTACTATAGAGTATATTCCAATAGAAGGAGGATTCTACGGTATTGTCACCGATGCTGGTGAAAAATACCTACCATTAAACCTGCCAGAGGAGTATAAGGTGGATGGATTGAGAGTAGAGTTTAAAGCTAGAATTAGAAGAGGTGTAGTTACAAACTACATGTGGGGTATACCAGTAGAGATCATAGAGATAAGAAGACTAGTGAGTACTGTACCAGAGAAGATGAGAAAAAAGGCCTTGGAGAGACTAGCTAAAGTAAAAGTAGCTATCCACTACAGGTACATAACGGATGGTGAAGTTATCAATAGGACTATTGATGACGTCATAAGAATATTTAAGGAGACTAAGGCTGATTTCGTCTTTCAAGCATGGATTACTCAGAGGCCGTGTCCTAATAAGTGTTCAGATCTACCACCAGATGAGGCATGGAAGTACGAGATAAGGGGATATAGCTATGAACACTTGAAGAAAGCCGTCTCTAAAATCAAGGAAGAGCTACCAAATATCATATTGTGTGGAGGAACTCAAGCAGAATTCCTATACCCGGAGGAAGTTGGAGGAGCGAGTGAAGAGGAGCGTAGAAATAGAGCATGGAACATGAGCCTAGATCCAGGAAAATGGGGTATAAATGTAAGTAGGAGGGAGGTACAGTGCTACTGGGCTAAGAGATGGGGTTTTGTAGATAAAGATAAGGAATGTCCATGTGAGGAGGAGCTTAAGTGGAGAATGGATTTCTACTTTCCCGACATAACGAATCCAGAATTCCAGAAAATCCTCCTCTCCAGAATATATAAGCAAATAGACTGTGGTGTAGACGCTATATGGATAGACATGCTCTATGAACAGGCCTACCTTCTCCTAGAGTTGACGGGTGACTGGAATCATCTAGCTGTCCAGGAAAGCTATGAAGCTGCATGGAGGATTGTAGAAAAGATCCATGAGTACGGTTTTAAGACGAAAAACAAGTATATCTACGTGCTCTCCTGGGTAGGGACTATAAGAGGAGATGAAGTATACGTAGTTCCTAGTACTAACCTCGATATAGGAGTTGTATCTCCCACAGCGAATGAGGTTAGAAATGCTATTACAGGAGAAATAACACAGTTTAACGGAGAACTCTGGGATGAGCTAGTAAAAGAGGTAGAAGAGAACCTGAAGATACCTCTTTTCGCTATACTTGACTATGGAGGACCCGGTAGAACAGTACTTCACGTCTTCACTCAAGAGCTCACTCC
>QMRW01000114.1 GCA_003650785.1 Thermoprotei archaeon
ACTATATCCGTAGCCTCATGCATAGTGCTAGTATTTTTAGGAAATATGCTCATACAGAGAGAACCTTCACTACCCTTTACTAAGACCTTTGAAATAGCGGATAAGCTAAATACCCAGAAGGAAATTAGAGTAGACCTGGAACTAAAAGTCCTTAAGGTGTCTTCACAGCTCAGGTTTGAGTTAGAGAATGCAACACTGAAATTCAACATCACTAGGATAATTCTCTATTGGGAAGCTCCCTCTCCGAAGTTGGATAAGTACACAGGAGAGCTATGGAGTATCTGGGGGACCGGTAGTGAATGTGGAGTCTCCTCGTGGATAATAGTAGAGGATGATGGTCTTAGACTCAAGATATACTACGTGAATACAACTCTATCAACAGTTCATAAAATCTCTCTAATAGAGGAGGACAGGATCAAGCTGTGTTTTGTAGCAAGTGAGTGTAGGATTATTTTGGATGATATCGAAGTGTATAGGTTCTCTGGATATAGGGAGATCCACATAGTTGAGCTTTTGATTAAGGAGTAGTAATTTACAGGATTATTATATATCATTCCAGTCTAGTAAGACTATTGATGATAGCAGATGCACTATTCCACCTAGCTACTATTATAGCACTGTGTATTGTAGCATACCTTGGCTACTCTATACTCACAGCCTCTGAGAGTATGAGTAGGACTATGTATGCGTATAAGCTAGCACTTCTCATTAATGCGACTGCTGAAGGACTTAGCACAGGAGATACCGCAATGATATATTCTCCACTACCCATATCCATTGAAGATGGTAGAGTTGGTAATTGGAATACTTCAGTAAAGGGTAGTTCATCTCGCATAGTGATTCGTCTTATAAATAGAGATGGCAGTGTGGAGGTAGAGCCTTGAGAATCCTAGAGGCAGTACTCATATCAATAGTACTACTACTTTTCGTGTACTCGACTACTACGCTTACCATTAGAACGCCCCTGAGCGGACATGAGACTACTGCGAGTAGAGTATTGGCATGGCTTCTGCTCAAGAGCGATTCAATAGTCTACGATGAATCCAAGCTAGTACTAACCATAGCTAACATAACATCTGCAAGTTATGTAGAAATCAACGGTAAGAGGTATTACATTGAGAGAAGTACGTACACCTATCCCATTAGGGCTATCTGGTTGGGAGTTAACGGTACCCTATCACCTAGGAGGGTGGAGATAGGTGTTGAACCGTAGGGGACAGTTTCTCTTACTCGGAGTACTAATACTCGCCATATGTCTACTCACAGCCCTAGCTACTATGAGAACACCTAGTCCTCGTGTTGTAGTACCTCATAGTTGGATATATAGCGCTGAGCTAGTACATGCAGCTAGACTAGGTATCGTCAGACATACTAGGGTAGGAGGTAACCTAACTGAGCATATAGAGCTTTTCCTTAGAGAGCTATACAGGATAGCTGAGGAAGAAGGACTAGATCTACCTCCTACGAGCTTCAATGCCAGTGCTACTACTGATGATCTCATTAGCAGCTACAGAGTGATCTTCAACAACTCAGTGGAGATAATTGTACAGTGGAGGCTTAAGATGGGAAAGATAGTACTAATTGGAAAAGGTGGTGGAGCAGTAGCATATAGGGTCTGGCTCCTTGAATACTATCATGTATATCGTGCACCACAGTGGGGAGAGGTTAGAATATATCCAATCATATGGAACCCCGACGGTATAGCTGAGGTTTTAAGCCTAAGTAATGGCAACTGGACCATACTGATACCATTGGGAGTTGATAGGGCAATCTTAGAGGATGAGTATGGAGTAAGGATAGAGGTGAAGAGTGATGGAGTTTAGGTCATATGCTCTTATTCAACTTGCCATAGTAGTGGCTCTAGGCTCTATATCTATCGCTATGATACATACAAGACCCATGAATACATATGAGACTACTGTTAGAGATCTTCTAGCTGAGATATGGGTGGCGGCAAATACTCCAGGATATAGAAGGACATTAGTTCTATACCTGAGTAGACCATTAACCTTAAACAATGGAACAATAATTCTATCTCAAGAGTTCTGGGTTCTAGGACCCTTTAATCAGTCCGGTAGATTCCTACGAGTGCCTATAGTCGTAGAGGAGAGCATAGTGCTTGAGGGATTGGTGGTGTTAGAAATTGAAGGTAGTAGTACTGGTGTTGTAATAGTGAAAAGAGTGACTATTGGATAACCTTCCAGTAGGCTACTTTTCCTCTCTTAATCTCCTTAACTTTTCCTTCTCTGACCAGTAGTCTAAGTATATAGAATACCTGTGAATGTGTTAGTCCCATGGCTCTTACTATCTCAGCAGTGGGTAGCTCTCCTCTAGTTGAAAGCAATCTGTATATGTCATCTTTTCTACTTATTATTCTAGGGGTCGTTGTCCTAGGCATATTCCCTCCCAAGAGATATGTAGGTACTACTTATTTTAACTTTTTAACTCGTCTACATTGTAATATTTTCTAAGTAATACTATTTCCACTCCTAGGAATTTGTATGAAAACTCCAGGGAAGGAGACTACTACGTAATCCATACATTAGCTTTTCTAAGGACCTCTATGAACTTCTCTATACTCATACCAGTGATTTTCTGACTCATTCTAAGATCTCCTCTATCTATGAAGAAAAGGACTCCCTTTTACTCTTGTTGGTAGTTTTTCTACATACTCTCAGTTTGCACTCTCTCTTCTTAACCTCCTTAACTCCTCATCCTCCTCTTTCCACTCTTTGACAAGCTCTTCTCTGCTTATACAGTTCTTAATACTTTGTTTTAACTTATATGATTACTGGCAGTAGAGTAACAGTAGTTTCTATTAAATTACTAGGAATCGCAAAGTTTTAATAGCACTAGCCCGTAGAAAAATCACCAGTGAACTTTCACTGGAAGGTAAGTAGAGGTAGGATACGTGAGAAGAAGTGGAAGAGGAAGAACTTTTAAACCAGTTAAAGTAGGAGAAGAATACGATGTGAGGATCTTAGCAGTAGGCTCACAGGGTGATGGGATAGCTAAGATAAAGGGACTGGTAATATTTGTTCCAGATACTAATGTAGGAGACCAGGTTAGAATCAGGATAACCAGAGTAGGAAGAAGATTTGCAGTAGCAGAAAAGGTTTAAGATAGCAGTTTTTCTTTTTTCTAACTCATAAATTTATCAGAAGATAAGAGAGCCCTACAAATACCAGACTTAAAAGAGCGGGAAGAGGTAGTGCGGGCATAGCTCTCCTCCTCTCTAGTGCTTTCAGAGTTATGAATGAGCCCAAAAGAATACCAATTCCTGAGGCTAGTGTGTACACAGGACTATATGGCTCTAGTCTATATGTACTACCTACGAGAAGTGAGTAAAATAGTATATCACCAGATCCCAATCTAATCCCCCTAAATCTGATTATAAGTCCCTTGAGTAGCTCATCGAGTAATGTAGTTCCACTCCCACCAGATTTACACCCTTCACCAATAAAGGTATCTATGAGAGCCTTTAGAGGGCCTTTAAAGACAGAGTATAGATCGTATACTGAGAGCATCATCACTATTACTACTACACTCCAAATAGGTAGCATTACTGAGAATATCAGACCAAAGGTTACGCCGTATAGTACTATAATCAGCATATTCAATAGTTCATTCTCACTAGACATTAGTACTGTGAACATTATACCTGCTAGAGTTAGATGTAATATAAGTTCTAGTATATCCGTGTACACTGGAATAATGCCTAAGGTCTCCCACATCAGTGCGATGTACACCTGTACTATAGAGAGGAGTATCATAAAGATAACAGATCTGAACATAAGCTTAAGAAGGCCTATTTTCCTCTTCTTTGTCAGAATGTACATAGAGGTAGCACCTATTAGAACTAGGAGGCAGAAAATAGTGGCATTGTAGAGTATGTCATGTAATCCAGGCTTCTCCGAGAAAGGACTCTCAATCTCACTAATAGTCTTGGAGCTGATAAAGGTAGGTGCTAGTAGAGCAGCTAGTATTATAGTGGTCAGTATAGGTACCAGATGAATTACTGTTATTCTTCTCTCCATCAGGATTCACTAGGTAAAAGATTAGGTCGGTTCAATTTAAAGTATACCGTCTGAATATTCAATCCTCAGATCAAGGCAATCCTAATTTCCCCCTGTAGGAATATATCATGATGGAGGATAAGAAGAAGGAAGATCGTACATCGAAGTTGCTAGTTATAG
>QMRW01000115.1 GCA_003650785.1 Thermoprotei archaeon
ATGAGTATAATGAATAGGGCTTTAATTATTTTCTACTAGTTACTAGATATATTTCAAAATAATTTAATCCATAACAGCTGTTAACTCTCTCCCTTTAAGAAGCTTAAAGGCTTGTTCATATAAACTCCTAGCATCCTATGAGACTCCACACCTCTTGGATAGTGAAGCCTTTACTATGAGCTTCAAGGTGGCTATCTCAAACGCCCTAATAGTCGTAGTGATCCGATCTCCTTGAACCTCTACTGGCTTCAATTCCTCCTCCACTAGATTCGTTACATAGGCCTTTTCTATGCTCAGGAAAGGAAGCTTAACGGTCACTGTTGTATCCCTTCCCGAGGTTTCCACCAGCCGTAGGACTAAGCCCTTACCGTCCTCAGAAGGCTTTATCGCGGTGATCATTACATTCGGCTTATCCACTTCACAGAAGCTGTACGATTTGGAGGGAAGTTTGCCACGCCTTCCACCTTCCGCGAAGACTGCAACTAGGGGGTTTGCCGCGTTCCATCCATGATTTCTGGAAATACCGGTTCTCCAGTCCCCCATATGCGACGTTATGGAATACCTGAACACCATATCTCCTACTTGAGTCGTGTAGAAATTGGTCCTAAAGTTGTTGCACAGGACAAAGGAATATATATAGGCCTTCTCGAACTTCGAAACCCTCAGGTTCTCGTGAGGATAGTTTGGTGACGTTACGCCATGATGGGCCCAGGAAACTCCTAAAGGCCATAGGCCACCTAGTTCAACTAAGTGGGCGTCCACAGAGGACCACGTAACTCCAAACCCATCGTCGTCGCAAACGCTAACCCAGTGCTGTACGGGATAGTAACACGTGTGGGAGCCTGGGAACTGGTCTTCAATGGGCGTTACGACGATATTCGGGCCCTCGTATTTGAAACTTGGGTTGTGCATCTTAAACGGAAAGGCCATGTAGACCTCTAACATAGAAGTGGAGTCCTTCAGGATTCTGTAATACAAATCGACCTTCTTAACCTTGCTGTAGAGAATTATTTCCTTGACCACGAGCGGGCATCCGTAAGCCCTACCTTCCACCACTATGCTCTTTATGATAGGCCCATCCAAGCCCTTCCTAACCCGCACTCTCTCCACGTAATGTTCCTTGCCCGTAGTGGACTCCCGAACTATAAGTTGGCTGAAGCCGTGGGGAGCTTTAGAGTCCACCAGCTCCCTTCCTAACTCCTTGTCAAATAGGCTTGTAACGGCTCCTGTATTGGGGTCGACGACAACCCTGTAGTACTCGTTTTCGATCACACAGCTATCGGCACCACGTTCCTCGCCGGAGTTATGGGAGGGGCTTTTAGTTTCCGCCACTATCTTGTAGACCTTGTACCCTACTGAGGGGACGTCTTCCGCCACGAACACCACCTGTCTGACATATCTGCCTTCCCTTGGAGCTAGTCCCACCCTATCGGCAGCGAAGTCTAGAACCGATGCAGGATCCTTCACAACTACCGTCTGGCATTCCACCTTCTTCCCCGTCTCCAGATCCACTATGCTGAAGGGCTTCTCAAAAAGCTCTAAGGGCGGATAGAATACGTCTCTTCCTACGGCATTTCCATGTGCAAGAATACCTGTAGGTTTTCCATCCCGCACTACCTCATACATGGGATGTCCGCAGGGATCTGGCTCTCTTAACCACGCTCTCACCACATCAGTCCTCTTCCATGAGAGTGGATTGAATACGATTAGGTAATAGCCTTCCTCCGAGAGGTCTATGGCGTCCACTATCCTGTTAAGGCTCTTGACGAGGACGTCGTGTGCTAAGGTGTACGCCTTATGTGCGTGGAGGACTTTCTCGATACGGGAAGCTTCCTGAGCTGGCCCGAATGGGCAACAGAGCCCCCAGGTGTGCTCGTCATACAGGAGATTGTGCTCATAAGCCCTCTTCAAGTACTCCCTATGTGGATAGGGCAGGCCTAGGAGACGGTCAGCAATGGTCGCGAACTTCTCAGCTGATGGTATTAAGTCGTGGGCATTTCTGTTCAGAATCGTTGCCTGCATCGTTGAAGTTGCTCCTACTGGATAGTCGCTATCGGGGATCTCCCCTTTGAACACGGGGAGCTTCTTCAAGAACTCGCCATAGTTCTCCTCTAAGTGCTTAAAGAAGCTTGACAGCGTGGATACTACGATCCTAGGATACGCCCACTTCTCGTTCCACTCCTTCGCTATCAGACACGGCTTAATCGATGGCGGGGAGTTGTCGCGAGCTGCTCCTCTCACCCGCACTAGAATCGCATCAAACGGATATCCCTTCTCCTCAAGCCCATCCAAAAACTTAGGTAATTCTTTAAGGAGCTTCTCATAGCTCTCAGCAAAGCCCACGTTCCCTCCGAAATCTATATTCTGATACCAGAAGAGGACTCTGCCTCCATCCAGGCTCTCCCACCAAAACGCTGTGGGTATGCCACCAGGCGTAACTATGCTCTCATCCCAGAAAGGCATCTGATCAGGTCGATAGTACCGCCTTGGAAGAAGCGGAGCCATTACCTCTACGCCGCTCCCAGCGAGCACCGTGGCTAGGCCCCAGGAAAGTCCAGGCACGTCGTTAAGCTCCGCAACGCTTACCGGTATTCCGTGGGTGCTCCTCAACCTGAGCGATGGATACACTAGCCTTATGATCTCCTCATGCCCGCAGAGGCCGGAAACCTCGTTGCCGAAGAGAGCTGATACCTCAACCCTACCCTCTTTCAAGAGCTTAAGAAGCCTATCAACTTTGCGTTTGGGCTGAGTTTTCAGGTAGTAGTTGATGGACCAGAACTGCTCGACTTGGTATCTAAACTTGACCTCTTCAGGCCAGTCCTCGGTTTCCTCGCAGAGGCGTATAATCGAGTCGTAAAAGTCGACATACTCCTTTAGGACGTTTTGGGGAATATCGGTGTACCCCAGATCGTGGTGGGAGTATTGGACCAGGTAGATGATCCAGCGCTTCCTAGGTCTCCAACTCACAGCCTTCTCAGCCACGACATTTCCAGCCTCATCGCGCACGGAGAACTTTACGTCAGCTTCCTCCCTTATATCTGGGATGCGTACGCGATAGACCTTCCTACCAGCGCTTATACAGCCCAGGGGAATCTCGTACGTGGATGAAGGCCACGAAATTACTAAAGTCGCTTTGAAGGCCTTCCCCTCATTGAATATGGTTAGCTCAACGACGTTCTTTAAGACCTCCTCACGTACGAAAAGGCACGTCTGCTTTACGTCTTCAATACACACGCTTCTCATTTTGGTATTGCCACTTACACAGAATTCTTGTAAGCTTTTATATTTTCACTTCAGGTATAGGGTAAGGCGGGCTGAAAAGCATACTTTAGTACTTGATTACTCATAAATGTAGCCTGCACATTAACCATCTTTTATGTCATAAATTTTTTATATATTATTGAATGAGAGGAAATACGTGAGTGTTTATTATGATGACTCAAGGGACATATACATAGTCGTTCCACTTCGAGACGCAAAGTCACATCCCTCTAGATCAAGCATTGATCTCCTTTTACCCACGAGAAGTTTCACAGGTGAATGTTATTTATGGATTTACACGGAGGCTGAGCATCCTGTAATCAAGATTGAGAATGAAACATTTCTCCCTCATGAGGTTGTTGTGAGAGATGGGAGAAGATGGCTCTTTATGGGAAAGAAATATCTAAAACTTAACTTGGCAAGTCCTCTAGTAGTAAGCTTTTTTGGTCTCACAGATCCATCCGATGACATCTTTCTGATAACAAGCAATAAAGGCTTCATTCCACGTGGAGGATTAGCGGATATTGAGAGGCAGATTTTAGGCTATAGTCGTGAGTCACTGGGTGTAAGTCAGATAATTCCAAATGTAACTACCGTAGGAAGGCCTGTGAAGTTTAAGCTCATATTCACTGCTGGCAGGACTGGAATAAAGCGTGGGGGAAGAATACGGCTAACAATACCAAGGATCTTCTCTAACCCGCAAATCAAGGATCCAGATGGAGATGGATATTTAAGAATCGTTAAGGCAGATGCCCAATTAGAAATCATCTCCATAGAAGTCTCGAGGGACTCCTGGGAGTGGGTTGATATCACGGCTGAGTTTAAGGAGGAACTTAAGCCGGGAGGGAAGGTAATCATCTACTATAAGGCCGA
>QMRW01000116.1 GCA_003650785.1 Thermoprotei archaeon
TGCCATAGTTCCTACAGCACCAGACATCTTCAGAACAAAGAGTCTTCTATGAGACTCCAATAGTCTTTCTAGACATAATGATATCTCGTAAGCATGGTTCATGAGCTTAAAGCCTAGAGTTATAGGTAGTGCTTGTTGTCCATGAGTCCTTCCTACCATTACTGTATCTACATGCTCATCAGCAAGTCTCACCATAGCCCTGAGAAGTTCGGCTATTTTAACTTCTACTATTCCCAGCGCTTCCCGTATGAGTAAAGACCATGTGGTATCTATTATATCATTACTGGTGGCTCCTAGGTGTATGTAGGCCCCTAACTTCTCATACTTCTTACTCAATAATTCTATTAATGCCACTGTTTCGTGTTTTACTCTCTTCTCGATTTCACGGAGCTGGAGTATATCCTCCTCAGTCAGCTCGATATCTTTACCGATATCCTCTACAACCTTTTCCGGTACTAAACCCGCTTTAACTAACCCCCTTAGCAGCGCTAGCTCTACTCTAGCCATGATATTCAGGCGCTTGTACTCTGAGAAAACCCTCCTCATTTCTCTACTCGCATACCTCCATTCAAAGGGACAGACTTTAGTACTTGACAATTATCTCACCCTCATGTAGTCTAATCCTCACTACAGACTTAACCTTAAATCCAGTCTCTTTCAATACTCTCTCTACTCCACCCAGTTCTTCCTTCTCTACTAGGACTCCTATATCGACAATTTGTATTCCATGCTCCACTAGAGCTTTTATGAGTGATGATAGTGTACCACCAGTAGCTATTATCGCATCCGCTATTACCACCCTATCGCCTCTCTTTAACCCATTAATGTACATTCTATCCTCACCGTAGGCAGTCTTCTTCACTACCTCTATCTCGCCCTCAACTCCGTACCTCCTCTTACGGGCTATGACAAGTGGTTTACCTGAGAGGATACTCATTACTGATCCTATGTGTATCCCCATAGCCTCTGGTACGAGTATGTAGTCCGCCTTCTCGATATTCAGTATTCTAAGTAGCTCTAGTCCCATAGCCCAGATGAGTCTTGGTGTAAGAATATTTCCATCTGTTATAGGTGACATCACATAATCATAGAATCCACCCTCTAGTTGTCTGAACTTTACTATTCGTGCACTCCGTAGTACTCTGACTACTTCCTGGAGGAATATGTTCTGTTGATTATCAATACCTCCCCTAGTCGATTCCAAGTTTCTCACCCCTCAGGTCTACCATATCCTCCACTCGGGGTCCAGTCCCTATAAGAGTTACTGGGGTTTTCAGCTCCTCCTCTATCCTCTCGATAAACTCCCTTGCCTCTCTAGGAAGCTTGGAGTACTCCCTCACTCCCTTAGCCTGTGGATAAAGAGTATCTATCTTAGTTATAGCAATCTGTGTTGGTGAGTTTAGTATAATAGCTCTTCTGGCCAGGTTTAAGTTGAAGGGTGCAGATCTTCTACGCCTCCCCGTTACAGTAGCGTACTCCACTAATCCCAGTCTCTCAGCATCTTCCTCGGAGAGCTCTCCCTCAAGAGGTCCTGCTCCTACTCTAGTGACATAACTCTTGAACACTAGTATTACTTCATCCACTCTCTTCGGTCCTATACCGACTTCACTTAGTATACTTGATGCTGTGGTATCTCTAGATGTAACGTAGGGATACGTCCCGTGATATAAGGATAGGAAGGCCCCTTGAGTGCCTTCTATAATCACGTTTAACCCTCTCTCTAGACCTTCATTCACCGTTAGTGGTACATCTATGAGGAATTTCTTCAGTTCCATATACTCTTTCGCTAGTCTAAGTCTACGTAAAACTCTATCAGCCATAGCAGCTCCGACACCCTGCTTCGTGGATTTAATAGTCTCTGAAAGATATGGATCTTTGAGCTCGGCTTTAATATGATCCTCCGTTATGACACCAGTATTGTAATCTATGAACAATCTATCACCAGTAGCTGTTTCCTCTATCTCGCGTTGGAGAATATCCAGTCTAATTAGGGCTCCAGGCGCTATGAGGAGCTTAGTCTTCCTATTTACGAATGCTGAGGGTACAATCCTGAGCTTAAACACTTTACCATTGTATACTACTGTGTGCCCTGCGTTTACTGCTCCAGTTCTAACAGCAATTTCGATATCATCCTTGATTGCGAGATAACTGACAATCTTACCCTTTCCTTCATCACCGAAGAATCCACCAGTGACTACTTGAAGCACCCATTTCCCAATATGAAGATATGTTGAAATACATAATATAATTTTCTCTGAAAGTACCCTGTGTGATACGATAGTATAATTTAAATAATCACATGATAAGATAGAACTCCTATGTCTCTTTTCATCCTATGGACAATGACCTACAAGTATATAGTGAAACTCAAAAATTACTAGCCGTAACTCTCCTCTTTTTCATACAAAATATACAAATCTCTGTGTATTGCAATCGTAATCTTTAAAAGGCACTCTTTTCCCAGTAACTTCGGAAAACTTATGGTCCTCAAGATTTCACGATCTCTACTATGGTTAGAAAGATGGAGCATATATGGGCTACTGATAGGTCTAATAGGTGGTATTAGCGCGGTGATATTTAGCCTATTAGTAAGTGCTGTCGAATCATTACTTATACTACAGGTAGTTGGTGATATTGCCACTAGGTCCACAATTAGTACAATACACTGTCTTATCCCCTTGGTAGTGGCCTTAGGAGGATTGATATCGGGTATCATAGTCTATACCTTCGCACCTGAAGCTGAGGGTCATGGTACTGATGCTGTTATAAGCTCTGTTCACCTCCTATGGGGTAAGATAAGGAGAAGAGTCCCTATAGTCAAAATCATATCCTCCGCGATCACCATAGGTACAGGAGGGAGTGCTGGTAAGGAAGGCCCCATAGCTCAAGTGGGTGCTGGTTTTGGATCCTGGTTAGCTGATACCTTGAATCTAAATGATGAAGATAGGAGGACTATGGTACTGTGTGGCGTGGCCGCTGGTATAGCTGCTATATTCAGAGCACCCCTAGGTGCTGCTATCTTCGCTATAGAAGTACTCTATCGACGAGACATGGAGATACCTGCTCTAGTACCGACTGTAATTTCGTCCATAGTAGCATACTCAGTATTTGTCTCCTTTATGGGCTCTACTAGAGTTTTTCATGTACCTACTTACGAGGTCCCATCCCTCTATACACTCTGCTTCTATGCTTTACTAGGAGTAATCCTAGGAGTACTAGCTCTAGTCTATGTCAAAGTCTTCTATAGTATGAGGGATAGCATCTTTAGGAGGCTTCCAGGACCTAAAATTCTTGCACCTACACTAGGTGGACTCTCTACAGGGTTACTAGCACTACTATATCCACAGATCCTAGGTCCAGGTTATGAGTGGATTCAACATGCAATCCTAGGGGATCTAGATCCATACCTTATGATAATCCTCGCTTTTACTAAGATATTAGCTACGAGCTTTACTATAGCTTCAGGAGGATCTGGGGGAGTATTCGCTCCCTCCCTATTCATAGGAGCGATGATGAGTGGCGCTCTAGGACGATTACTTCATACTGTATTTCCAAAGATTGATCCTACGAGCTTTACAGTAGTTGGAATGGCTGCCTTCTTTGCAGGTGCGGCTAAGGTTCCACTAGCATCGATCTTAATGGTAGCTGAGATGAGTGGAAGCTACGAACTACTAGTACCTGCTATAATTGCCTCGGTGATCTCCTATACGATATCAGGGAAATCGACTATCTATGAGAGCCAGGTAAGGTCTAGGATAGAATCCCTAAGCCATCTAAGTGAAGTCTCTCTAAGTATACTACGTAGCATAAGAGTGGGGGATATAATGACTAGAAATGTTACCGTAATAAGTCCGAAGGATAGGGCTATAGATGTACTTAAGCTCTCAAGGGAGAATGGGCATTCGGGTCATCCTGTAGTCCTAAATGGTAAGCTTGTGGGAATAGTCACTCACAGAGATATCATGAAAATAGATCCCTCTAAGCTAGATAGAATTCTCGTAGAAGAAATAATGACCAGAAATCTTGTGACTACCACTCCTGAGGAGACTCTAGATGTAGTAATAGACAAGATGTATAGACATGGAGTAGGTAGGCTACTTGTTGTAGATCCAGAATGTCCACAAAA
>QMRW01000117.1 GCA_003650785.1 Thermoprotei archaeon
GAAGATGGAAGCATATTCGTAAACGCCAAAGTTGTGGGAGCAGGTTTTGTACCAAAGTATAATCTACTTAAGGAGGTGATAGTGAAGTTAAGAGCTCACGTTGACCATTTATCAGATATCAGTATCGAAGAGTATAGGAAAGAAGGATTGAAGTTACTATTGAATACTGTATACTTTGAGGAAAAAGAGAGAGCCTATGAGACTATTGATTTTAAAAGGATAGCTATGTTGGAGATAGCTAGTAGGATTCCGTGGTCATCTAAACACACGTGGAGAAATTTACAGGAGAATAAAAGAGCATGTCTTCTATACTATATGCCACCTACTATAAGCTTTGAACTCCATGGTACTATAGAAGTACATACCAATGGCCCTTACCATGAATATGTAAACCTAGTCCATGACATATACCACTATCCCAAGAGTGGGAGAAGTAGCTATCCATGTCTCATAATGAAGGTAGAGGAGGTATATGATAATAGCTCAGGACCTAAGGGTTTTGGTACGAGATTGCTTTGAGATAGTAAATGGTTACACTTATCTGGTGAGAGGTCATATAAACGAGGATGGAGTACTTTCCATATACCCCTAGAATAGGTCAAGAGGATCTGATAGATTTCCTAGAGGAGAGACTAAAACGAAGAGATAAATATATAATCATACAGGCGGCTACGGGCTTTGGTAAGACCCCAGTAGTTCTCGCCACTCTACTACCATATGTGGAACTGGACTATAAGATACTATGGACAGTTAGAACTGGTAATGAGGCTGATAGACCTATAGAGGAGTTGAAGACCATAGTAGATAAGACTGGTATTGAAGTATTCGGCTTCTCCTTCAGGGGAAAGAGTGATATGTGCCTACTAGCTAGGGATATGTTCAAGACAGCTGCCTATGAGGATGCTACCTATGTATGTAGTAGGATGAGAAAGAAGTGTAAGTACTATTCGAACTACATCAAGAGACGTTTCGATATATCCCTACTAGCCTATAAACCCATACTCTACTCCGAGATTCTAAAGTATGGTAGTGAGGAGGGTATATGTCCCTATATGCTTCAGTACTACCTATTAGACTACGCCGATGTAGTGGCTATGAGCTATAATTATATATTGAGGGAGGAAATAGGTAAGTTCTTCAGGTACAGGCTAAATTTCAGGAGAGCAATACTCGTAGTAGATGAAGCACATAACCTACAGAACATCAATCTATACTCCGATAGAATTACTCTTGGTACTGTTGAGAGAGCTATAAAGGAGTGTGAGGAGAATGACTATAGTAGGTTAATAGAATACCTCAAGATCTTAAGGTCTAGAATGCTGGAAATGTACAAGGAGATCCGTAGTAAAGGCGAGGAGGATAGACTCTTTAGTCCAGAAGATTTCAATGAAATACTAGACTATGCACTACTTGAGGATATGAAGAGGAAGGGGGAGAGTATAAGAAGGAAGATGCTAGATAGAGGAAAACGTCCACGCTCATCACTACATCACTTGGCTAGATTCTGGCTTAGTGTACTAGAACTCTTTGAAGTGAATGGTATAGCCTTCATAGCTAATGTAGAGAGGGATAATCTGATTCTAGAAATATGGGATATGAGGTCTGGTGAGATACTCTCCGACATATGGCCTCAGTTTAGATGTGTTATCTTCATGTCGGGAACTATGAAGCCCATAGATGCCTTTGCAGAGACTGTAGGTCTTAATACATACAATCATATCATAATTCCCTCTCACTATGCAAAGGAGAGAGTGAGATCAATGGTATTAACAGGTATTACTACAAGGGGAGAGCATCTTAGTGAGAGTATGCGTAGAAGGTACATAGATGTCATTAAGACATTCGTCAAAATGCTCAATGTGAATAAGGCTGTATTTACAGCTAGCTATAGAGTGCAAGAGGAGCTCATAGAAGCAGGGTTGTTAGATGAGATTGCGAACTATGGAGAGTTATTCATAGAGCAGAGAGGGATGAGGGGTGATGAAGCAAGGAGGTTACTAGATGAGTTCAAGAAAAGAGGACATGGTGAAAGAGATGGTATACTAGTAGCACCTATGGGTGGAAGATTTGCAGAGGGTGCAGACTTTCCAGGTGAGGAGTTGGAGGCTATAATTCTAGTGGGAATACCCTTTGATAGAGTGACTGCTAGAACTAGAAAGTACATAGAGTACTATGAATCACTCTATGGAGGTGAGAAGGGTAGATATTACGCCTACATAGTACCAGCTCTGAGAAGAGCCTCTCAAGCTATGGGTAGAGCCCTTCGATCTGAAGAGGATAAGGTGCTCATAGTGGCTGCTGATGAAAGGTATAGAAAGTACTTAAACCTTCTACCAGACTACTTCACTAATTCATGTGTCCAGGTATCTCTAGAGGATTATGAAGGAAGATTAAAGGATATGAGTAATTTATTCAATTCGTAAGATTACCGTAATACTTCATCCAAAGAGCAGAGTTCTTTCGATTACCACTCACAATAGAACTTACCCCACTGTCTACCGATATCGAATAAGTTTCAGGTGGAGAATAATATGCATGTAGTTTAAGGTATAACTTCTGTTTGTCCCTACTGCTTTATTCCTTATAGAATTGTATTGTTTCGTACCTGTGGTAGGGACATCAATCTCTTCCAATGGTATTCAGGGATACTATATATCAGTGAAAAGCCAGACTGAAGATAAAGAAATTGATAAATGGTGAACTAAACTCTTCTATCCGTGGAAAGTAACCCGGAACTCAGGAATATACTCCATAGATGAATTCTTGAAAGGGTATCTCTGTACTACTATATATTATGGTGCTAAATCCGAACTCCTCGAGTATCTCCGATAATGCACGTATACTAACTACTTCTCTATGTACTTCAATCACTATACGCTTCACTATTCCTCTCTTCAGGATATCTCCAGAGCTCTCTACTATCTCCAGCTCAGCTCCTTCCACATCTAGTTTGAGCAGATCTATTCTCTTTAATCTCAACATGTTTATTAGATCCTTTAGTCTAACTACTCTGATAGTCTCTATTCTCCCAGTACATCCCATGTATTCGGCGTAACTACGCACTAGGGTCGAATTAATAGAGTTTTCTGTAATGTACAGTTTTCTAATTCCCCTAGATCCCGCTAGCCCTAATCTCAATGATACTATATTGTCTAACCCATTCAGTACTAGGTTGTATTCGAGTATTTCGTAGTGTTTAGCTGAGGGTTCAAGGGAGATTACAAGACCCATCCCGTTCATAAGCTTAGCTGCTCTAAGAGTATACAATCCTACGAAGGCACCTACATCTATTACAGTCCATCTCGGTTTAGGTCTAAAGTCTTTAGATACTTCATAGTCTAAGCAATAGAATATATGTAATATATTGGACCACACGCTATCTAGAAGTTCTAATGGGATGTTCAGTTTTAGATCTAGGGGGAGTCCTATAGTAATCCTAAGTCTTGGTACAATCCTCGATATGGGTAGAAGTGAGGTCAAGTATAGAGTTCTATGTAGAGGTAATCCATACATTATGGACTGATGTATGTTCTCTATTAGTGAAACTGTGCACACATTAATCTCATAAAATTAGGTGGAGCTTATGTAAATTAGCTTTTTGAGCCTATATTACTTGAGTACTTTCATTATACTAGCAAGCTTCATTGCAATACTCTCTAGTTTCTGAACACTAGAGGGTCTGAGTAGATCTACCTTACCCTTGGGGGTATCTAGATATCTTAATCCTCTCCTCTCCAAGACATTTGCTAGTGCATACCACATTAGGTCTGATACTCTAAGACTTCTAGAGTACTCTAGGCATATCTTGTCGATAAGGTTGAGGAAATCCGGGTATGGAGGATATTGAGGAGTATGAGCGATACAGAATCTTATGAAGTTGTCTATATCTACATTCCAGCATAGTAATTTAATAGGGTTAGCTATTTTACTTCGCGGTTTATAGTATGCTATTACAACATCTTCTATCTGAGGTATCAATTCTACTAGCTCATTCCAGGTCCTCATTATAGTTCTCGAATCAGTCCTCTTCTTTAAATATGCTGGGAATAGGGGTTCATCTTCTATAAGGTCTCCATATCTACCTAGTACAAAGTATTCTCCTTCCCCTAGCAC
>QMRW01000118.1 GCA_003650785.1 Thermoprotei archaeon
ACATAATCGTAGTTGAAGATTTGAATCTATAGTTATAATTTATCCATTATTCTATAGCTTCCTCACTCTCTCTTCTCATTTTAATTTTAACTAGCCTAGTTACATAGCCAGCTACTCTATTACGTACTCTCTTCGAGGTTATATCAGTTAATTGCATTACCATTCTTTTATTATGCTCGAAATCTGTGGTGAAGGCATCAGGGTATTTTTCTAGTAGTCTTCTAGCAGTACGTTTAATGAAAGCTGGTCTCACCTTACCCATTGTACCACTATACAGACTCGATAAGGTTCGCTATTAAAGTTTTTCTATGTTTTCAGTAAGCACTTAGATGAATGGGATATCGGCTGGGTAAGTTGGGTTAATACTATCTGCTGAGAAGTGTGATAAGAACATTTTTCCCATGAATCGAATCTTAGTGATTAGTCTAATATTAATCTTTAATTACTATCCACTAGAGAATTCTTGCTAATATAGAGCTGAATAAGAGTCTAGGTCTCTGATGTATTCTCGGAATACGTTTCCTTCATTTAGAGTCTGAAGATTAGTATATCTCGATTGCATGACCTCTTACTGAACTGTAGGATTAGTCTATTTTAGCGACTAATTAGGACGTTCAGCCTCATTACTCTAACCTCTATATGTCTAGGCATTTTCTATCCCTTTCTATGTATCTCATAGTACCTTTTCAATTCATCTGGGTTCAGCTTGTAGATATTTTGGGGATAGCCTATCGGCATTATATATAAAGGCTGTTCCTCTTTGGAGGCCCCTATTAACTCTCTAACTTGATCGTCATAGAAAGCTCCTACAGCCACTGTTCCTAGACCTAGAGCAACGGATTGTAAATATATGTTCTGTCCTACATGTCCTACCTCTATGTGTACATATCTAATACCCCTTTCACCGTATCTAGAAGTAGTTCTCCCATAGATCGCTGTTATGACTATACTAAGAGGAGCTTTCTCTACCCATACTTGACCTAGTGCGGCTCGTGCTAGTGCTCTTCTTATATCACCTTTTTTAACTATTATCAGGGAGTGTGTATGGACGTCATAACGGTACACACCAGCTACAAGATTTTTCACAGTATTCTCTCCTACTACAACGTATAACTCTAGTGGATAAGTAGCTCCAGCACTGGGTGCTGCTCTAAACCTTCTTCGAGGTTCTGTTATTCCCTGTGCTGCCCATAGAATCTGTGCTAACTGTTCAAGTGTAATTGGTTTATCCTCGTAACTCCTAACACTCCTTCTATTAGCTATAGCCTCTTCTACACTAATTTTTCCAGTAAGTTTAGGGTAGGGCAGTAGTATCCTCTTACCAACCTCCACAATCTCCTCTCCGTACACTTCCTCTTTTTTGAATTGTAGGTAATATAGGTAGGTCACGAGTGATACCGCAATTACCGTTACCACCAATACCACTAATACTAACTCTCTAATCTTCATCAAGTTCTTTCTTCTAATGGCGTTTAATAATATTGCTTCGAGTCGCTATTCTCTAGACGGTAAATTTACTCTAACAGTGGGCTTGAAGAGGCCTAGGGGACATGAGAGAGAACAGTCCAAGCACTTAATACAATCGGAAGAGATATGCACTTCTGTAGGTTTCAGGCCTACTTTACATACCCTGGTACAGGTGTGACATTTACTACAGGACTCTTTGTTTATAGTAAACCTTACCAGGCAAACCTTGTTGAAGTTTCCTAGTATAAATCCCAATGGACAGATTAGGCACCATGGTCGAAATATTAAAACTGAGAGTAATAGTATGGCTGCAAATATGTAGATCCTTTTACTGGATATAGATTGAGCTAATAGTACTAGCAGTTCTATGGGTTCAATTAGTACTGGAGATACTAGGAGGTATACTACTAGAAGTATGGTGACCACAAGTAGTAGAAGTCTTGTTATCAATATAAGGGAACTTTTAAATACCCTCCAAGTAATTCTTGCTCTTAGTACGTGACCAATAATATCCTGTATGGATCCCATTGGACATATCCATGAACAGAATGCTCTTCCAGCTATAGTTGTACTAACTATTATTGAGATTAACATTCCTTGTCTAATAAATTTAAAAGGACAGAATGGGATCTGACATATATGACATAAGATCCATGGTAGAGGGAAAGGACAGTAGAGGGACTTTACAAATGTCGGTAGTAACATGAGTGCAACAGGGTATCTCATTAGCGCTACTAGCCTTCTTTTCATACTCGAGTTGTATATACTCATATGGATAAATAGAGGTTTTCCAATTATTAATAGAATAGTTATAAGAAAATGTTTTACAGGATATACTAATAACTTGCTATGTATAATGTGTTATATGATATTCCTAAACTCGCTTCCATATTTGGAGGAAGCTGTATATCTTACCAATAGGTTGGGTAAGACCGATATACCAACTCTTTCAATATCACTACAGTATTATCATGTATTTGTAAGAGCACTGTACTTAGATGGACTAATAAGCACAAGTTCAGTTGAGAGACTTTTGGCTTTAAAGAGAGATTTAGATGTTCTCTGTAATGGTATCTTAAACCTCGATATACTAGAGGCTATATCACCAGAGCCTATATGTGATATAATATATGTGTTAAGAGGTTATTTCTTCGGTAAAGGGGGAGAGATACTTCCCATAGTGCCTTCTATGCCCAACACCTCACTTATCTGTCTGCTTTCTCTTCAACCTCAAAGCACTGAAGTAGATCTGGTAATAGACTGTAGATCTTTACCAGGGACTTCGGGAATACCATTCGATATAGGGTTTTTGAGGGAAATCCTAGATATACTAAAGCTGAAATTCGATGTACATTTGGTATTAGATAATGTAAGTACTATAAATGATACCATCGTAGTCTCTCCCAGGACAGACAAGTGGGGTGTTACTGCATTTATGAATAGATTCCGTGATATTGCTTATGTGAGTGGAGGTAGTTTACTGAGAATAGAGAACACGCGTCTTAATATCATGAACTCGAACATGGAGTGGTTCGAGGATCTTAGTGCAGGAGCTATGTACAAGCCTCCTAGTGAACTAGACTACCTAAAGTTAGCCTTTCCTCGACTTTATTCTCATGTCCTTGATATTTTAAATGAATTATGGACCTCCTCCTCTACTGTTGAGAGATTATTTATCGAGAGGCTACATGAAGTATTAGGTGACCTGACATTAGAGCTATACTATAAACTTCTGAGATATGGTTTTATACTTAGGTTACCCTCTCCAGGAGGTTATGTAGTAGTACCTTCAAATAAAGGCTTAAGGAGTTTACTTAATAGAAAGAGAAGTACTAGGAGAGGAGAACAATGAGGTATTATTAGTTATCCTAAACTTTTGAATATACTTCCCTTTTACTGAATCTGAAAGATATTTTCTATGGATTAGTCGAATACTTATTCTTCTGGCACTTCATCCCAGGAAATTATACTGTGAGTGAATTCTTCGTTATCTTTTATTCCTCTCTTGAGCTCGGTTATATGCGCATATTGCGCTCTTATGTTCTCCAGGATATACTCGAGTGTTTTTTCGGGTTCTGATTTAGTACCACATATATAGACATCAATAGCAGCATATCCCTCTTCTGGCCAAGTGTGAATAGATACATGTGATTCTGATACTACAATCATTCCACTCACGCCTGTAGGAGAGAACTTGTAGAAGTGGATGACCCTTATATCCATTTTTCCTATCTTAGCGGCTGTTGTTAGAATGTCTCTTAGTTTATCACTATCACTTAGGACCTCTGGATCGCAACCGGAAGCTTCTACAATGTAGTGGTACCCTACTGTACTTGCTTTAACCATGTTCCTATTCTTAAAAATGAGAATTTAAGCTTTAACACCTAGGCAAATATGGCACTGTCCATCATAGTGAATAGAACCATGTGGTTACAAAAGTAATGGAGAGGGTCTTCTATTTTTGTTGGTGAGGGTGTGGTTTTGGAGAAGTTTTCTCTTAGTTAATAGTTTCTACTTCTAAGAATAACTAAGTAATAACATATCCATTACCCAACAAACCCCAAGAAAAAGACAAAAAACACCTAAACATAAAGAAAGTCAAT
>QMRW01000119.1 GCA_003650785.1 Thermoprotei archaeon
CAGTGTGCCGACGACCCCCTGTTCGAAATTGGTGAAAGAGTTATACTATTCCTATTTCTCGTTGGAGATCGTGATGAAGTTGCTCAGAATAGGCGAGAACGTCGAGTACTTGCCGAGTATGAGACAGAGTATGTCTATCACGGAGTCTTTGGTAGATTCAGAGTAGAAGAGGATAGGGTATACTCAGCATGCTACTACCTACCTGAGGGCAGGACAGATATGTTGGAGGGAACCGACTATAGAAGAGTAAATGGAATACCTCTAGAAGTATTTATAGAAACACTTAGATCATCCGATGAATAGTTTTTTATCTCTTTCACTAATTTGAAGGTAGTCCTAATTCCCACGAGTCCATAGGGTCTTTTTTAGTAAGAGAATAAAAAATCCGAGAACTGTAGACTTACTCCAAAAACATTAATCATGTGTACTCATACTCTTGTAGAGCCTTCACAAGCATACAGATTTCAAAGATCTATTATACAGACATTTAACTATTTGAGGTACACCTACAAGCTTCTAGCTTTACAAAGCTAAGGAGTATGACCTCAGCAAAAGCTGACGAAGTATTAGTCTACTTATCTGACTAGGTGATAATTGGATCTTTATAAATGATTTTTGACTGTTTTACGGTACTATACCGCTTAAACTATAGAAAAAAATAAGGAGGAGTGTATACTTAGTATTGGTGGGAGAGTTGAAGTCTAAGTTATTACTAGCTAATATTAATGTAGAGAAAAAGGTGCTAATAGGGCTAATAACGATCCTATGGATAACAATAGTAAGCACCCACGTGCTAAGCTGTTCTGGTCATTTCGAGAGATGGGGACAGGACTGTGATTGGTGGGAGTACGATAAACGGATAAGTGTATGTACAAAGGACTGGGGATGGTGTTGTTATGAACCCGTACCCAAGGATCCTTTTACTACTCTCTGGGTAGGCTGTTTTAAGGATGCGGAGGGTCATATGATCCCTAGTGGCTGGACAGAAACTGACTGTTTTAAAGCAAGCTACCATGGAGATTACGAATGGTATGACGAAGAAAAACTACCGACAGGGGTCGAATGTAAGCGCAGGCATCACTGTTACGCCTTCGCTATTGTCACTCCAAAGCCAGATCCAGGATGTCCTCCCTATGGTGGTACTCTAAATGCTCATACTATACTAACTGCCCCTCAGTTCGAGGATTGAGAATATGAGGAGTGGAAAAGTTATAGTGATAGTACTCCTGTTGACTCTCAGTACCCTAAGCGTATCCACGCTAAACGTACCTGCTACTCCCTCGTGGTTAAAGCCGGGAGTGTATATCGAGTACAGAATTCCTAAAGGATCCTCTGCAGATGAAAAGGCTATGTGCATTTCTCGTAGGGATCTTGTAGCTGCAGGAATCCTATACAGATTTGTGCTTGAAATCAAGGTGAAAAATAAAACCATTCCTGTAATTCAATACACTGACATACCTTCTAAGGAGACTCTTATAAAATACTTCAAAGAAACCAAAGAGAGAAAATTAATTGAATTTATTAAAAAACTTCCATACACGCCTATGTATGTACGCGGATCACTTATAACTAATTACACTAGATTTGAAGAAAATATCGAGAAAGCTCTGAGGGAGGGTAAGCTCTCTCCAAGTACCACTCCCGATGAAGAAGGGGCACATTGCTTCAGTACAATAAAGTACTACATAGTTAACGGAGCCTACTCATGGAAGTGTATTGGATTTAAGGAGGGCAAGGTAGAGTTTGAAGTGAGATTTAACGCATGGGTAGATCTAGGAGCCTACTATCCAGAGGATAAAAGGTATAGACATATAGATAAAACCTTTAGAGTACTCGTAGATCCCACCACTAGAAGAGTGTATACATCTAAAGGTGAGTATATTGGTATAACTCCCCTATGGATTACTAAACTTAAGACTAATAATAGGGTAGTACTATGTGCTCTATACAATACTAAAATATATGGAACTGTAGGATATCTTACCGTAGAGCGTACTCCAATAGGATACCTCAAAGGGTACTATATGACGAATATTAGTGGGCTAATCCCACTACCAGTTGGTATGACATACGAGGAGAAGACAGGAGTGCTCGTATCAGCAAGCTTCTATATGGATCCTGTACTGAAACACTTTATGGGAATACAGTTGATCAAAACTCCAAAGAAGCCAATAACCCTATCCAAAGTGGAGGGAATAGACATAGATGATCACGGACCACTTGCTACTATAACAATATTCCTTTATAACAACCCTGTATTCATGATGATAGTAGCTATGGGTGCACTTGCTGCTGTAGTAGTACTCTTTATAGTAAGAATACCAAACTATGTAAGAGATGAGAAGTAGATAATTTTATTTTTTCTCTGGCATTTAAAAATTTAAAAAGAGTATGCTAAATGCTTAAATAGAATTCTAGAAGGAGAGTATAGGAACTTTAACTACTCTATAATACTATATCATTAATTCAGTACGCCTAATACGGGGAAAGAATTGAAGAGAGTACTTCATAATATTATAAAGAAGAGAAAAGTAGCTCTCGCAATCATAGCATTACTATCAATAGTAATCATCTATTTTGCATATCCATGGGTCTTCACAGAGGCTCCTAGAAAATTCCTACTTGAAGTGAAGGTTGTGAGAAACGGAAAGCTTGTACCAGCCCTAGTCTACGTTAGAATGCTCTACCCGGAGGGAATGAGACCAGGTGGAAGATATGTAGCCCCTAAGGGAGTTGTATGGATATGGATAGATTATGAAGAATGGAAGAGAGCATGGGATGAGGAGAGGAAGAGGACAGGATTCTTTGCAGATCCAACAATAATAATCACAGCCTTTACAGAGGACAACTACGTAGGACTACTCCCAGTAGTCTTAAAGTGGGAAGAGCTAAAACCGTATGCACTAGGCGGGAAGAAGACTGTGACCATAGAGCCGAACATTAAGAGAGTTAAGGGAAGACCTATAAAAATCCAAGAAGGATCGTCCTCGGGTCCTGTTGTTCCAGTACTAGTCGATGAGTACGAGGAGACTAAGAGAGTGGCGCTTGGTTTAGTATACTTTGACCCTAGTATAGGAGGAGGATTTGGTTCCTTATACATGGGTTACTATTACTACAGGAAGGTTGGGATAAGTCTAGCCTTCGCTTTTCTGAGTGGAGAGGACTGGAAGATGTGCTTCGATGTCTTCAGAGTCGGGAGTGATCAACCTGGATCAGCTGCGACTGTAGCCAACTCAGCTAACCCAGAGAGACATATCTCAATAGTGGTCACCTATAGATATGAGCACTGGAAGTATATAAATCAATATACCGGGGAAGTGTACGATGAGGAGTATGATATGTGGGTAAAGAACTTCTACCCGAACACTATGAGTAATGAGACGGGAGAGTGCGTCGAGATACATTACTGGTTTCTCAAGTACTGGGGATATGGGAAGGGATTCAGTGAACCCACATATCAAAAGTATGGCTTTCAAGTAGATGGCCACGACTTCGCCGTAGACCTCCTATGGTTTGCCGACCTCCTAATAGCGATCGGAAAACTACCAGCAGAGGCATCAACATGGGCGAACTTCATCTTCCTCTTCGTGAATCTAGACATAGGAGCTACGTACGCATTCAGTTATGACTTAGAATATGTCATACCAAAGGATGTCTACGTGCTCATCCATAAGGGGAGACACGAGTTTGAAGGAGAGCTACATAATGTATTGTATTGGAAGGTTAAAAAGGTATAATTTTTTTATCTCCATATCCATAATGCTTCTTCCTCAAAAGCATTTCCAGATCAGTTCTCTATTGATACTCCTATTAGAATAGAAAGACATACAACATCTTCTCCCTTATAGGACTTATCACGAATACTAGTTAATATTAAATAGGTTTTAGGAATTTTACAAATCCACTAAAACATCAGTAGATAAACTACTCTTGAAAGTGAGGATAAATTAGAATCGTTTACTTAAAAACTACGTACTTAAGGTATGGAAGCCATACTGTAAACATGGATTCGAGAAGGGGAAATGGACTAAGTGAACTCTTAATACTA
>QMRW01000120.1 GCA_003650785.1 Thermoprotei archaeon
AGAGTTCCTGTTGAAATACTTAACGTACTTGAAAGTAGAGAGCCTGAAAGAATGAGATTTTTCGTACTCTTTGCACTAGTGGGATTCGTATACTCAATGATAGCCTATGGAGTACCCATACTCTCTCAAGCACTTACAGGACTGCGTATAGAGATAATACCGATTCCATGGCTAGATATGAGTGAGGCCTTTCAGGACGTACTTCCTGGAGCTATGGTGGGTTTAGATACAAATCCCCTATTTTACCTCTTAGGTATAGTACACCCATGGTATCACTTGGTCGTATGTATGTTCGCTACCTCTGTCTTTGTATCTCTAATAGGTAATCCCATGGTAGTATGGCACTTCCCTCACCTAATTCCAGAGTGGGTTGAGTTTCCCAAGGGGATGAGACTTCCCGATATACTTTACTGGAGTAACATGTACATCTGGATTGCAGTCTCAATAGGTGCTGGTTTTGCTGTGTTCATGGAGCAGATTATTATAAGGAGGAAAAGCCTCTACATGACTTTTAGGGGTCTATATAGACCCTCCTCAGCTCTAAAGCTCGCTGGAGGTCTATCTCTTAAGGCTATACTGGGAGTATACTTAGTAGCCGTACTAGTGTGGTTCCTAATACTAGAACTGGTACTAATTCCAGGGTTCCCTATGCTTCCACTACTCTTCCTAGTAATAGTATGGCCTGCTCTATATGGTTTAATATCGGTAAGAGCATATGCTGAGACAGGCCTTCCCATACCCTCTCCTCCAGAATTTCATAGCAACATCCTCGTAGCAACTATGACAGCACATAATATACCAGTGTATAGTAAACTTGGTATATGGCCATGGTTTGCCCCACTAGGTGTACCCACAGGCTTTGGATGGGCTAGAACTTTTTACATATGTAGTGGTGTTAGATGTACCTTTAGGAGCTATATAAAAGCTGTATATCTAGTAGCTGCACCTATAGCTATGCTCTTAAACTTCCTGTTCTCTGAATTTATATGGAAGATGAGCTATATACCGTCTCCTATGTTCCCCTATGCACAGATATATTGGCCTCTACAAGCCGCTCGAAGTGCACTGTGGTATACTAGACAGATATATACTTTAAACCCTATGCTCATTGTATACTCGTTTATTGTAGTACTAGGTATATCATCTGTAGCAAATATACTTCACATCCCTATATCAACTATAGGTATCATGGCTGGTATCGGGCCTCTCCCCACACCATTAGCTATGTTCATAGGTGCTACGCTCAGGAAGATTGTGTACCATGCAAGTAGGGGTAGAATAGACTTGAGAAAGTATGGCTTCATGATGCTTGGAGGTTTTGCTATGGGCCTCTCGGTAGCTATAGCAATATCTGTGTCTATAGCAATATTCCTAAAGTCTATATGGCCCCTTCCATACTAGCCCTAAAGCATGAGCAAATGTGATAGAATTTTTAGACTTCAGTATTAGATGAAAGACCCCAACTTAGATGTTATTCTGGAATTTTGTACTTACCTTACTCATGGAAATCCCATGCTTGTCCTCATATTCTATATACATTACTTTAATTCGACGAGTGTAAGTCTCATCTGCTTTAATCCCTCTAGTGAATATACTTTCTCTATAAACTCCTTCGCTCTTTCAGGCTTTCCCCTTAATGCTAATACTTCTAGACAATTTTCCTCATCTAGATGTATATGCATTGTTGAGATTATGATATCATGGTATTGGTGCTGTAGTCTGAGAATTGGCGATTTACCTCTAAACTCCTCGAAGGTGTATTGAAGTACTAATACTCCTGCCACCTGCTCGGCCATTCTCTCAGTCCACTTGTACTCCGCCAGCATGTTTCTCATAGCCATTCTAACAGCTTTCGATCTATCTAGTGATAGTCTAGCAGTGAGTCTATCAAATTCTTTTAGTAGTCTCTCGGGAATCGATACACTAAATCTCACTATTCGACTCATCACTTATATAGTTACGGTAACTACTGAAATATCTTTAGCTTAATATTGCGATTAGGAATAAGTCCTTCTTGAAAGAGAACTAGGATACCCCGATACCATAATTCCTTCTCTTAATAAAGCTCTGACCGTACTAACGTCTATCACTATAGTTTCATAGTTAAGAATCTTGATACCTTTCTTCGTGATTACAATATGTCTATTTTTCCGTCTTACATTCACGATTACACCACTATGTTATAATTTAATTACTATCTAAGGATATGCATGGAACGATACCAGAATAGAGTGGGAACTTTGTAGGAACTGCGGTACTACTAGGAAAAAGTGATCTAGTAACTACTCATACTCTATTGTTGCTGGTGGCTTATCGGTAATATCATACAGTACTCTGCTTATCTGAGGAATTTCCTGAGTTATTCTATATGCTATTCGTCTTAGTACTTGGAAAGGTAACTCTACTGCTCTAGCGGTTAGTGCATCTCTGGACTCTACTACCCTCACTACTATTATATTCCCGTAGGTACGTCTACCCTCCACAACACCTGTAGCTCTATCATTCAGTAACACTGCAAATTTTTGAAAGGCCTCTATGTTTCTAGTCTCCTCTTCGACTATCCTCGTAGCTTTTCTGACTATCTCCAGTCTCTCTTGAGTAACCTCCCCCAGGACTCTTATAGCTAATCCTGGACCTGGAAACGGCATTCTATTGACTATCTCCTCTGGTAATCCCAATTCTCTAGCGACTTCTCTAACTTGCCACTTATAAAGACTTCTCAGTGGTTCTAGTAATTTGAAGCCATATTTAGTAGTATCTATACCTATCTGAACTAGTACGTTATGTTGGGTCTTGATACCCTTTACTGTTTCAATTACATCTGCTGCTATAGTACCCTGTACTAGGAACTCAGCTCCCTCCTCCTTGAGTAGTCTTCCAAGAATAGTATAGAATACCTCTCTGAATACTATCCTTTTCTCCTCAGGATCGCCTATTCCCTTTAATGCACCTAGAACTTCCTCACTCACATTCACTAGAAACGCATTTAATCCAAGCCTTTTCAGTGTATGTACTGCTGATCTAGGTTCTCCCTCTCTTCTAAGTCCATCATCTAATACTACGGCTTTAATAGGTCTGCCTAGCGCCCTAGCTACGAGTACTGCTGCTGTAGTACTATCAACCCCACCTGAACATGCTGCTAAGACCTCCGAATCTCCTACTATGTTGCGTATTTCTTCCATAGTAGTCTGAATGAACTCTCTGGCACTAAATTCCCGAGGCTTCATCGTACCAACAGTATCAGGTGATCTTATATTTATTGTGAGGAACATGTGAGAGTGTTATCAAATGCATTTTCTAGTTAGACTTAAGCACAGCACTGGCGCTTTGATATTTCAAACTATGTATCTCTCTATAGATTCACTTTCATGAGAAGCTGTGTACGGTTTACCAGATTATCGATCCTGTAGCCGTGTCTTGTCAGGAAGTTTTTAGATCTTTATCCATTGTGAGAAATACCATTTCGTTTACTATAGATGTGGCGTAAAGTAAGTTGTCTATATTATCTCTATGTCCTAGCTTTCGTAATTTAAAGGTCAGCTTCACAGCTGCATATGTGGGCTTTATCCACCTATAGAACTCTGACTTCAGTAGAGATTTTATTGCAATATCCAATACTTCCTCGAGATCAATGCCTGGTTTTAGTCGCTGACTTTTCCTGTTTCCCTATGACCTCGACTCACACTACTGAAAGACAATAAAATTTGACTTTGCCTTCCACAGCATGCCGAGAGCACACTACACTTAAGATGACTTAGATATGAACTGATTTTTAGTTTATCGTAACTTAGGGAAAAGTATTTGTGTACAGTACTCGAATTTATGCTATACATGGAGAGACGGCTATGGATAATGCTATAGAAGTCAGGAACCTGGTAAAACGCTATATAACCTATGAGAGAAAGGGATTTTTAACTAAGGTAAAGCGGATTGTAGAGGCTCTAAAGGGTATAGACTTCGATGTGAAAAGAGGAGAGATCTTTGGTCTCCTAGGGCCTAATGGTGCTGGTA
>QMRW01000121.1 GCA_003650785.1 Thermoprotei archaeon
TGGAGAGTAGCTGTAGTGAATTTTGTACTATGGCTATTGTCACTTGTACTATACTTATGTGAGGTACGTGAAGTCTCAATTATGCTTCTCGTTTCAGGAATAATATTCGTGGTAGCTCACTACTATATGATATTCACTATACTTAAATCAGGTTATAGAATAATAATAGGACCTCTAGTATTCTACACTAATTATCATGAAAGTATCCTGGATATACACTTGGATATGGGTCAAGTGATCTCTATAGTAACCGCTATAGTATTCTTATATGAACATAAATTAAAAAGATCTACTTAAGAAATGCCTCCTCATATTCCTTTAGATATTTAGCAGACTCTCTCACATCAGAGAATAGCATTCTTGCCTCTTTAACATCCTCAGCATTAACTATACTCCTACCCTTACTCTTGGCTATTATATTAGCGGGAGTAAGAAGTTGGACCGCATACCTTAGACTAGATTCAAGTCCTATCTTTGTTAAGGCTTCTAGAGCACTCTCACTTAACTTTACGTTTTCCTCTTCTGCTCTTATCTTTAAAATCTCTCGTACTTCATCTCTATTATAAAGTCTAGTCTCTATTATGAGGAGTCTATCTAATAAATCTAGAGGAAGACCGTGAGGCGATACTATGTCTGTTCCCCTAATCCTTGTGAAGCCTCTATTACTAGCCAGTATTAATATTGGTGCTAGTTCACTTTCTAATGCCCTAGATAGAAAACTCATAGCCTCTATGTCTAGCATATGTACATCATCGATAAAGAGTACACCTGGGAGTATCTCTGCTCTTCCTTCATCTACCATATTTTTCACATATCCATCAACTCGCTGTCTCACATCAGGTGGTATCTCTTTTTCCCCTCCCCCACCAAAGAGTAGACTTAGAAGAGATCTTCCTCTCGCTTCCATTAAATCCATATCATGAAGTGTTACTGTATATACAAACTCCTTTTCCTTCTCTACGGAACCATCAGGCATTGGGATGACTCTAGTAGCACTTATATCGTATCTCTTAGAATACTCACTGCATATACCTACCTTAGTCACTCTTCCGGTATTGGCATCGATCCATATAACATCTCCTTCGGACACACCCTTGGCTAAGAGTTCCTCTGTTACACTTTCATCTACCTCTAGTGTCTTCTCCTCGGAGCGTGTCTTTAGCCTTATTATAGCACTCACTGGTATCTGCTGGTATGGATTATATGGATGTCTCCTGAAGTTTATATCTAGCTTAGTGACCATACCCTCAAATACTCTACGTATTTCATGTATTCTCACACCTATAGCTTTTCTCATAGCTTGCATTAACACTTCAGTTTTCTTAATTTCAGCTGAGTATATCTCGGAAGCAGATATAGCTACAAATGGTGTATCTTCTCCTAACTCTCTGGCTATAGCAATAGCTATTGCAGTTTTTCCCGTTCCCGGTGGACCTGCCAATAGAACACACCTACCCGCCATCTTTCCTTCCTTAATCATCTGAACTATAATACCAGCTGCTTCTCTGGCTTTTTCTTGTCCTACGAGTCCATCTCCTATTCTTTTGGCTTTACCTTTTTCAAGTCCGAGACCCTTTATATGACTATGTGCACCTATTCTCAGAAATCTTTCCCTCTCCCCTACTACTCTTACACTCATACACGTCCCCCATAAAAATCCTTAATAATGAAGTATAGAAAAAAGATTTCGTTGATAGTGATGAGAGCAAGTGCTATAGTAGCATTGGTAACATGTTTGGTAGGCATAATTTATCAGGGGCTTATATGGATGAGTAGTCCAGCTCCTATATGGAGTACTGATATAGCTTCACTCATATGGCTATTTTTCATAAGTCACTTTCTCTTCCTGATAACAATATCCCCACTTCTAGGTACATACTCTTATCTAATTAAAGTAGAAGCCTTGGATTTGGCTCGTAGATCAGAGTCTCCTCCTAAGTTTTTTATAAGGAAGCTACCTACATTACTATTCGCTGCTATATCCTGGACTATCCCCTCAGTAGTATTATTCCCCTCATCTTTATTCTATTTTTCCATAGCATCGGCATCTGTTAGTGACTATGATGGTCTGAATCCGATAATAGAATCTTACCATCGATATAGAGAAAATTGGGGAGAGTACTCTAAAAATATACCTAGAGAGCATCTAACTGTAGTACTCTCTTCACTTATAGGAATTATAGCTTTTACAGTACTATATGAGCCTCTAGGTAGATTGATAGCCATGGTATCATGCTCTATTCCAATAATCATCATACTAGGCATTGTCAAAGAGGTATCTAATATGTACATAGATTGGGGGCTTAAGTTCTGTCCAATGTGCAAGTCGTGGAATCCGATTGAAGCTGTATATTGTCGAAACTGCGGACTAAGGATTAGATACTAGGTATACTGACCAGATATGCTGTAATTCCTAGCTCCTTAGTCATTATACTATACAGGTCTCCAATAGGATGCTTTTCCCTTTCTTTCACTATTGAGCTTACCCTCTTTAGAGAGTAGCTTTAGGGTATAATATGCTTGAGACAGTGTTAGGTTCATTGCATTAGCTATTTCTGCTGTAGATACCTCTCCTCTTTCCAGTACTAGTCTATATACCTCGTCTTTTCTTCGTAATACCTTTATAGTAGGATTTCTCGGTATAGTAATCACCCCTTTACATTCATATTTTATCTCTTTATTTTTAAATTTAAGCTTTTCAGTGGTACCCACTTACAGAATACCTCATACTAGCATGGATTTAGGAGAGTGCTTATTAATTATGTACTTCATGAGTTAATGGGTGTTAAATGAAATACAGAAAATTGATACCACTAGTAAATATAATTCTATTTACGATATTCATAGTGTACACCTACTTGTATATGCTTCCACGCTACAGATATACTAGTTACTACACCATTGTACACATGCTCATGGCTCTCTCTACTATAGGCATAGGTATTGCAGTACTGATATCCATAATCCTGTACTGGTTCAGAGTTGGTGAATATGAAGAGAATGTATAGACCGAAAAGATATGAAATAGTGTCCAGAGTGATTATGGGTAGACTCTCCTAATAGTCCTGGGGAAGGGTATAGCATCCACTATGTGATTCAATCCACAAAGCCACATTACTACCCTATCGATTCCTAATCCAAAACCTGCATGAGGTACTGATCCTAATCTACGAAGATCTATATACCATTGATAATCCTTGGGATTTAGACCAAATCGCTTTATTTTGTCCACCAAATCCTTCACATTATCTATTCTCTCACCACCGCCAATTATCTCTCCATATCCCTCCGGAGCTAGTAGATCCGCTGATAGTGTGATTTCAGGTCTAAGTGGATCATTTTTATGATAAAAGGCTTTAGTCTTCTCGGGAAATCCTACTACGAAGAATGGCTCTTCGTATTCCATGGTCAATGCTCTCTCTTCATCAGCACCTAGATCCTCCCCCCATTCAATACTAAAGCCCTTCTTCTGAAGCTTTTGAATCACATCGTCATACATTATTCTCTCAAAGGGGGGACGTACTACTTCGAGTTTGTCTAAATCTCTCTTCAATATACTCAGTTCTTCAGTTTTGTTGTCGAGTACTTTTCTAACTATATAGTACACCAACTCTTCCTGAACTTTGAGAATAGCATTTAAATCAGTCCATGCAGCCTCAGCTTCAGCGTGCCAGAACTCCGTAAGATGCCTTCTAGTTCTAGACTTTTCAGCTCTAAAAGATGGAGCTATAGTATAAACTTTCTCGAGTGAGTATATTAATGCCTCTAGATAGAACTGAGCTGACTGTGTGAGGTAGACTCCCTTTTTATCGAAGTACTTAACAGGGAATAGTGTAGCACCTCCCTCTACAGCTGCTGTTATGAATGTAGGAGCCTGTACTTCAATGTATCCATTCTTTTCGAAAAACTCACGGATAGCCTTGAATACTTCGTGTCTGATCTTCAATACAGAGTTCATCTTTCTACTTCTTATCCAGAGATGTCTTACATCTAA
>QMRW01000122.1 GCA_003650785.1 Thermoprotei archaeon
CTCCTAGCTTTAAGTGGGTTGGATGGCCCACCCAAGGCTACCTCTATGCCTTGTTGCCCCACCTTCATTTGGTGGGGAACCCCCTCATCAAGTGTCTTCTTTATATCTAAATCCTCAATGGCACTAGTGTTTACGCCATGACCTCTAAGCCATCTAAATGCCTTTTTAACGAGATTTCCTATAAGCTTTGAAGCTAATAGATTTCCATCCTTACTAACTACTGTAACTGCAATACCCATAGGATTCACATCAATACCAGCAACCTTCCTACCATTCCATTTAACATAAGGCTCTAACTCATCCAGCTTTCTCTCTAACTTCTTAACCCTCTCTTTAATTCCAGCTTGTCTAAGTGGATGTTTAGTCCTAACAAGTCTTCTTTTCGCTCTCTCTAATCTCCACTTTAAATCCTCTATATAGAGTGGTAATAGTTCTTTTTGAGAGTTTATGTTAGCTTGAGCCTCCTTAGCCGCCCATTGACACCATCTAGCATTACTCTCAGTTCTAGAGGATCTTGTGAATGGGGGATCGAAGGCTTCAGACTACTGAAGAATAGCACTATGGCTAAAATTCTAAAGATGGAGATAGACGCTTAGTACACACGATTTATAATAAGCGATCTTAATCAGGGATCGGGATGAGGCTAAAGACTTTAATCTTAGTAATATCTATAGTGGCACTAGTGATTATAGGTGCATGGGCGTGCTACGTGTACTTTCGGAGATCGCAATTAAGGGAAGAGTTGCTCAGGAGGTTTTCTAAACTCAGAGCTGAGTACCAGAAGAAGAGGGCTCAAGGATACAATGTTTCTGAGGTTGGGCGCTGGATGGAGAAAGCTAGAGATGCATTTAAGAAGGGAGACTATGAAACCGTAGTGAAGTCGGCGGGGAAAAGAGGTGTATAACATGCACTATAAAGTGCTACTTGCCGTCTTGATGGTGATAATGATAGGATCAGGAACAATTCAATCAGCGGTTCCTAAACAATATAATACAGCAAACATACATGCAAAAGAAATAGTTTCAGTCACAGACTGTAATATCTTGAACAGATCAGAAGGACTACTCAAAGTAAAGGTAGCTATTCTCTATGAACCGATAACTCGCTATAGACCGTTCAACAGGACTATAGAGGATATAATAAGAGTGCTCAACGAAACCAAAGCTGACTTTGTATTTAGATGTTTTTGGAGATGGTATCCTTGTCCAGAGACTCCTGAACAACTCTCCACTGAGTTTCTCAGGGAGAAATGTAGGTATGTGGGGTACTACTATGAACACTTAAAGGAGGTGATATCTACTATAAAAGCATCCCTACCGGATATCATACTATGTGGCGCTATACCCGCACAGATACTCCATAGTCGTAAGGTCTGGAACCCTATTACTGGAGAAGTTATAGAATACCCAAAGACTTGGGAAATGGCATTAGATCCTAAGAAATGGAATATTCCAATCGAGAAGGAGAAGTTTCAATGCTGGTTTGCTAAGACTCACTTCTGGGTTTCCAGAGATTTAAATTGGCACGATTATGATCCCACTAAAGTAGATGCTTACTTCCCGGATATAACTAATCCAAAGTTTCAAGAGCTTCTACTGAGTTGGGCATATAAGCAGATAGACTGTGGCGTAGACGCTATATGGATAGACATGCTATTCGCTCAAGTACACTTTCTCGCTAAGATGACAGGAGATGAAAACCACATAGCTGTCAGAGAATCTCTCAAAGCTGTATGTCGAATAGTGGATGCAATACATGAGTATGGGCTCTTGAAAGGTCGCTATATATACGTAGGAAGCTGGCCTCTAAGCCTCAAATCACCCCCCGAGGTCCCTAAACTAGACTTCGTCACTATCTCCCCCACTTCTAGAGAGATACTGTATATGGATCTTAATGAGACTAGGTACGATACCATAATAAAAGTGGTGAAGAATCTGTGGGGAGAAGTGCCCATCTTCGCCTTTATAGATTGGGCTGCTACTACAAGAACTCCTCTAGGAGTTTTCAGTCAGAATCTAACGAGAGAACAACAGTGTGAATTCCTTAGGATGGCTGATGAATTCTTCCAAAGTAAAGGTATAAATTTCATCTACCCAGTGCATGGAGGATTTCTTGGAATAAATGCTACAATAAAAGCCTTTGGCAAGTTTAATACCTATGATTCCCAAGCACCTGAGTTCGATACCTATAAGACTATACTAGAGTTAGCGTACAAAAAAGCACTAAAAGGGGCATCTTCAGAAGAAAATCCATGGAAAGAAGGAATCGTCAATGTCATAGACCTTAGAGGCAGTAATTTAGAGACAAGGCTTATGGTATTAAGTCTTCAAGGGATCGTGAATAGGAGAAAACCCTCAATTTATGTCCTATGGGAGAGTGCACACTTAAGGCCTACAGCTTCCGAGAGATGGTTAGAGTATTATAGGAGTAAGGGGTGGATTAGAGGATATAGGATTATCGATATGTACGATGCTATTGAAAAGTATAAGCACTATCTGAAAGGTATAGTCGTATACGATCCAGAACTTCCTGCAACTATAAATCTCGCCGTCTCCCTAGCAGGTGTAGAAGATCTGATCATAGCACATCCAGATATGCTAGAAAGGTTAATGGAGCTAGGGCTGGAAGTGAAGTATGATCTTCGAAATAAGTTTAAAGATAGGATAGATGCTCATAGGTGGCAATTAGAAAATGTATTTCCAAGATGTAGTAGAGACTTGATAAACCTCTTTCCAACTATGAAGGGAGTTGCAATATACAGGGTGTCGATAATAGACTATGTAATAGCCAGTAAAGGATGTTCAATAGGTCTGAGTGTAGGAAGTGATTCCTCATTAATAGGTGAATACTATAGTAAGATGAATAGGTTTGCGATAGCGATAGGATACCCAGAGGATCCGAAGTGGGAGAGAGCATGGGTATCCCTAACGTCTAAGTATGGTCTACTCAATTTATTGGCTACGGCCTTCTCTCCCAACTTCTCCTTTCATTCCAAAGTGCCAGCTAAAAAGGAGTATAGACAGGAGCATAGATTAGAAGTAAAGGTAGATCCGGGTAAGATCTACATAGCCTTTGCAGTTTCAGATCTAGGACTCAATGTGATGCAGGACTTCTACTATGAGATGTGGTTAAGTGAGGGAAGAGGAGAAGTTCCCGTTAGCTGGTGGCTAGATCCTATAGTCACAGATTTCTGTCCAGGAATAGTACAATATTACTATGAGACCAAGACTCCTAATGATTACTTCTTCTCAGCTCATGTAGGCGGGAGGATCAGACCATCCGACTTTCCATACCTCGAGGAATACTTGCATAGGGGACAGAAGTACTTGGATAGATGCTCATTGAAGGTGGTGGCATTTAGTAATCACAATAAAAAGGATGAAAGAGTATTCCGACTTTACTCAAGAATACTCAAGGTGGAGGGTTTCTCTTTTGGATTCGGTCCAGAATTTGAAGAAGATTACTGGTTTGTAGATGATAAGGTCTGGATCGTACCCAGATATATGGGAGATCCTAAGACATTATATGATGCCTTAGTAAAGTACATAGACTCGAAATCTAAAAGACCTCTATTCATAATAGCTGGTATAGGACTATGGTATTATCCAAAATTTAAGGATTTGATAGGTATCAAGAGAAAACTAGAGGAGAAGTATGGAGATCAAGTAGTGTTCTGTAGAGTTGACGAGTTAATAGGCGCTATTAAACATTACAAACTGCTAGAGGAGGAATCAGCAAGGAAGGCGGGTAGACTCAGACTACTCTTACCCATAGTTATCGTGATTGTCGTTCTATTATTGGTATCGTTCTATTTCAAAATTAAGAAATACAAAACTTAGAAGTTCAAAATTTAAAATCCAAAGATTTTTATTAATCCTCAACACTCCCATGTACAGAAGAGGAAGAGATGAAGAAAACAACAATTAAGGAGCCACAGTATCCTATTTTCATAGTGTTGAAACAATCCTTTCTATATCC
>QMRW01000123.1 GCA_003650785.1 Thermoprotei archaeon
GAGTTGCTTAAACTCAAAGGATATAGTAAACCTGTAGACGTACGCAGAGTCATCTCCTATGTAGAAGAGTTTAGGATGCAGTTAGGGGAAGGAGATTTGGGATTAGTTCGTGGCATGCTCGAGAAGGTCTGCCTGAAAAACGGTGAAGTATTTCATCAGATAGTGTTAAGCTATTTCCCTAAAATATACCATGAGCAGGTACTCAAATCACTGACCTATTAGTAACATACTTAAATCTCAGAACAAAGATTATAGAGAGTATGTCTAGTAAAGGTACAGCTAATAAGGATTTAATCGAGAACTTCTGGAGAGAGGAAATTGAGTTTAGGAGGATTAGGCGTGAGTCTGCTGATTGGAGTTTTATAGAAAAACAACCTCCAAGAATTAAAGCAGCACTAGAATACTACATAGAGACGGGAGATTTATATGTTGCATCGAGAATTGCAGGGGTAACAGTAGGTAGGATGAATGAACTTAGGAAAAAGGCTGGAATACCCAATGTCGCGTAAGTTTGCAATCTCTGATACATGCTTCATAATAGACTGGTCGTATTATAAAAGAAGAGAGTGTCTCGTAAAATTATTTGATATAGTACTTATTCCTGAACAGGTTCTATTAGAAGTTGAAGATGAGAGATCGATTTCATGGATCTCTCTTCAGCTAGCACGTGGAAAAATGCAACTCTTTACTCCCTCTCCGTCTGACTTAAGGGAGGCGGAGAGATTGATACTGGAGGTAGCCTCAAGACCTTATCTAAAGAGAATAGATATTCCAGAGGCATTATGTTTAATCGTTGCCCGTAGGATTAATGCCATAGTCCTGACTGAAAATAGAGGAGCTCTACTAGCCGCTAAACTACTTAAAGAACTGAAAGGAGTAACCGTATGGAGGGCACTTGAGGTTATAAGAGAGAGCTTGGTAAGAGGTATAATAAAAGTCACATCAGAGAAAGGAGTGAAGGATATATTTATGGAGTACGAGAGAGATACAAGTCATGTATTTCCAAAAAGAGAACTTGAGAAAGCGGTAAAGGAGGTCTTAAGATGTCTAGGTATGAAGAGATAGATGAAAAGGTGTTGAAAAAAATATTAGAAGAGGAAATTGAGTTTAGGAGGATTAGGCGTGAGTCTGCTGATTGGAGTTTTATAGAAAAACAACCTCCAAGAATTAAAGCAGCACTAGAATACTACATAGAGACGGGGGATATCAGAACATCATCCAAGATAGCTGGACTAAATCTATGCGTATTTAGGAATATCCTCAGACAAGCACGAATACCGGTAATAACATAGTCAGTACCTGACTACGTTAGGTAATCCAAGGAGTACCTTAAGCCAGACCTACCTCAGGCTTAAAGTGAAGTATATCTGTATACTTTCAACTAAACTTAAGTATGGTAAAAAATCGAGTGAAGAGTGCTTATTTTCTCTCTAATATCATACTCTCTACTACCCTTATCAAGTCCTCTGCAGTTAGTGGTGGTCGTACGCACATAGTATAGCAGTACGTATCGTCCCAGAGCATCGCCATGGGTATTCGTATAACATTGCCATTAGGTGCTAGATCTCGAGCCTTCTTACATATATAAACATAAATCTCTCCTATCTTGAGTAGCTCCGCAGGCTTACCGCTTTTCCGTTCCTTCTCTACCAACCGTTTTAAGTCCTCTGAACCCGGAACCCTTCCGTGGTGTGTTGCTATCTCTATTGATACCTGGATTATTTCTTTTCCATAGAAATGTGAGATTGGTTTATCGTCATAGCATACTATCACCAGTACTCTTGGTAAACCGGGCGAATCGGGTAGAAACGCTGCAGAATACCTCAGACTCCTAGGAATCCACTTAGGAATCATAGGCTTCTTACCTGTTAGAAGTTCCATTATCTTAATACCGTCTTCAAGGGATAACCTTCTAAATGGTGGTATGACTATTCCTCTTATAACTTCAGGAGGAAAGTTCGGAGATGTAGCAGGAATGTATTCACCTCTCTTGAATAGCTCTAATGCGAGCTTAAGGGCCTCTCTTCTAGTTAGCTTCTCTTTTGGAGAATAGGATAGCTCCCTTGGAGGATAGATAAGATTGTAGATTAAGCTATAGAGGAGGAGAGGTAGGAGAATTGGTATCATGACAATTAGTACTAGCCTTACCCTCATCCTAACCACCTCCATACGCATAGAACTCGTAATGGCTTACCTCCACAAGCGAGTAGGGACGAGTAAACCTTGGTATACGGGTTTCCCAGTATAAGGGTCTGTTAGGTTCTTCATAGTATATCAGCTCTCTGAAATGACTACCATCTATGCAGCTCTCTCCGGTAGTAGTTTCGACAAAAGCCTGATAGTCATTGACCATTGAGGGATTGACATCATTAAGAGTCCAAACTAAGTGAGAATCTATGTAAAAGCGGTAGATAGTTATATCAACGGCTCCTCTAATCCATAGAGCCACTCGATATAGTAACTGTACCACTCTTCCTTCCTCGAACCTATAGGGAGAATTATAAAGTTATACTGACCTGCATCATTATGTCCAGTAATGCAGATAAGCATACGAACTTCCTTTTAGATATTCTCATGTACCTACCATGTATACTGTTGATTTCTCCCTTATTTTTCGGTAATAAAGGACTATAAGAAATTGAGATATGTAAATAATGTAGTCCTTTATAGTAGTTTAATACTTTTGCTCATATAATCAAAAATACCTCAAAAGATACGAAGCAACTAGTTTATATGTCCTAATCTTCTAATTTCTGACTATAAGAATAGGCACTTTAACAATATAATCTAGCCTATATCAGACCTATGGTATTAGCTATTCTACGAGCTGCAATAACAGATAGTGAATTTGAAGGAAGCTTAGGTAATGGTATCCCTTTTAAGTTAAACTCAGCCACATTAGCATCATAGGATAGAGCTCCAGCATACTTCACTCCAATCCTAGTCGCCCAATCCCTCACTAACTCTTCAGTCTCCTCAGAGCAACAATTACCTATTAGATATACTTCTCTCACATCTACATGCACCTCTCTCAGTAGATCCCTTATTCTCTTAGCAGTTTTCAATTCCATTAGTGATGGATCAGTAACTATTATCATAGTATCCACATCTCTGTCAGTACGCCTACTTATGTGCTCTAGTCCAGCTTCTATATCCATTAGAACTACTTGATGATTTGTAGAGATCGTATCCATTATCCTTGTTAAAACACTATTTACATAGCGGTAGCATCCCCCTCCCTCAGTTCTACCCATAGCTAGTAGTCAAAATCCTGTAGTTCCACTAGAGTACTATACATCCATGCTTCGAGTGGATTGCTCTTAGAGACACCTATAGGTATTAATCCTTTCTCTATCTTCTTCTTCAGCTCATTAGCTACCATACCTACTGTCTTCTCTACTTCAATCCCTAGTACACCAGGTAAGTTTGTAGCAGAATCGGCATCTACCACTAGTATTGAATCGTACTTATTCGACTTTAGTAGAACCTTGAGTAGTAGTGCTACTAGCGTAGTCTTACCAGTCCTTCCTTTTCCGGAGACTGAGATAATACGTGATTTCATCTCTTCATCTACTTAGGTTTATTCAAGAAGTCACAAATCGCTTTTATCTACTATTATCTAAAAGAATTCTTAAGGAAGTATGTCAGTAGACTACTCCTCCTCACTTTCAGTAGGAATTTGCAATCGTAGAATTATACTGATCTCATGTACTTTCAGTTCCACATCCTCTAGTATTATTTTATCACTATTGTTTCTAGTAGGAGCTCTAGAGACTTTAAAAGTTATACGGACGTTTATTTTAAAATGTTGGGGATTAGGGCCCTTGACCGTCCTCCCCCCAATCCCAGTGGGATTGGGATAGGAGACATAGGGTTCTCGGGCCTCCCCTCCCCAATTTTCAGATACATAGTTAGTTATA
>QMRW01000124.1 GCA_003650785.1 Thermoprotei archaeon
CTACTCTGATGATCCTGAGAATAGAGGTATGATGCTCATATCTGAGGGTGAATTGAAAGAGCTCATGGAGAGAGCTGTAAGGAATAGGCTTCAGATAGCAGTTCATGCTATAGGTGATAGGTGCATAGAGACCGTGCTAAGAGTTGCTGAAGGGGTACACATAGATCCTACTCTACTTAGGATAGAGCATGCATCTTTAACACCACCTCCTATCCTAGATATGCTATCTAAAGTAGAACCCATATTAGTAGTCCAACCCCGCTTCATAATCTCGGATACATGGATAGTAGACAGAATAGGTAAGTATAGGGCCAGATGGGCTTATGCATTTAAGAGTCTTCTGGATAGATGTCCAGTAGTTGCGGGCTCCTCAGACTCGCCCGTAGAATCTATGAATCCATGGAGTGGTATCTATGCTGCTATTGAAAGAGGAGAGAGGGAGGGATTACCCCTGGCTTATCTAAGTTCGGAAGAGAGGCTTAGTATAGGAGAGGCACTGTCCTTGTACACTATTAATGGTGCTAGAGCTTGTAGGGATTACGAGGTAGGTGTAATAGAGGAGGGGAAGTATGCTGATCTGGTGGTGGTTGATATGAACCCCTATGAACTAGATGTCGAAGAATTGACTAGAATGAAGACTAGAGCGACAATAGTAGAGGGTAGAATAGTGTATGGAGAACACAATCTACAAGCTTAAGAGGGATTATGCACATGAGAGGGAATTATAATGATAAATCCAGGCTTCCTTCCACCTAGAATACTATCGCTATCGTCTGAGCACTCTAGGTGATTGCTATAATACGAATTTACAATAGATTAAAAGAATAATCGTTCAGGTAAAAGTAGTTAGTCCTATGCTTAAGCACCTATTCCACATGTCATTAGTAGTACTCTTGCTCTAGGTTCTGCTAACTATGTCAACGTTCTCTATCTTGATTAAAGGTATCACTGCTGAGCCCTTCCTCTTGACCTCCTTACTTATTCCAGTGATACTCCTAAGCCATGTGTAGAGATTCCCTGATATCATGCATTCTCTTACTGAGTAGACTTTCTCTCCTCTCTCTATGAGATGAGCCTGTTTCACAGTACCGGATACTACACCATCCTGGAATCTTATACTTCCAGAGAATCTACTCACAAATAGTCCTGTCTCTATATCCTCTAGCATCTCATCTACTGATCTATCTCCAGGCTTCACTATTATATTGGAGGGAGCTACTCCTAGGAGTGATGAGGCATTACCAGTAGGTTCCATGTTCAGAATTCTAGCTGTAAACGTATTGTTTATGAAGTTCTTGAGTATTCCTCTCTCGATTACAGTCGTAGTTCTACGGGGAGAGCCCTCTCCATCGAACTTACTAGTTCCTATTCCCCCTGGGAGTAGTCCATCATCTACTACAGTGAGGTCCTCTACTGCTATACTCTCGCCTAGTTTACCTCCTAGAGGACTGCTCTTTCTCCATACATTATCTCCATTGTATGCTGAGGCCAGTGCCCTGAACACATAGGAAGAGACATCGTAGTCGAGTACTACTGGACCTCTAAAACTCCTCACAGGTCTGGTATCGAGGGATTCCACTGCTTTTCTAGCACCCTCTCTAGCCATCTGTGTGAGATCTACATCTAGCTTCCTAGAGCTCGTATCCTCTATAGCAAAGCTCCCTATCTTACCGGCCTCTCTAGCTACAGTCACTACATAGGCTGAGATTCCTGTTCCTCTGTCCTCTCCTAGGATACCATTACTATTACCCACATAGGACTCACCCCATGATGTGGAGATCATACCTTGCATTATAGCTACTCTCTTATCATACTCCTTGACCTCATCTATCACATGCTTTGCGTACTCTATGAGCTGATCTGGCTCTAGTTCAACTATTCTAGTATCGTAGATGTCTACTGGCTGTACATAGGGTTTTGGTGAGGGAAGTCCTAGCCATTTATCATTCCTAGTAGCGACTCTAGCTAGCCTATAGGCGGTCTCAGCAGCTTTTCTGACTTCATTTTCAGTCAGTCTCTGTACTGTAACAGATCCCATTTTCTTATCCACTATGGCTGTTATACCCAGTCTGACCCTTCTACTCCAGCTACACTTCGATATTGTGTCCATCTCCATTTCTACTCTCATGCTAGTACTACGTCCTAGCCATGCATGGACTTCATCAGCACCTGCTTTAATAGTGTACTCTATAGCTTTTTCAATCCAGTTCAGGAGGCTCATGCTCTACCACCTACTATGATTTTGCACCTTATATGGGGACCACCACCATCTACGGGTACTAGTTGCATCTTACCACACATTCCTGGAGACTCTATCTTGAGATCCTTTCCCACAGCATCTACACTCTTGAGTACATCTATTGCATTACCAGATACTGTAACTCCTCTATATGGCTCCTTTAGCTCTCCTCTCTCTATACGCCATGCTTCTTGTACTGTGAACATGAACTCACCGTTTGTATCTGCTTGCCCACCACCAGCACCCTTTAGGTAGAATCCCTCTCTAGTATCCTCTATCAGCTCTTCTGGATCCCAATCTCCACCTAGCATGTAGGTATTGCGCATTCTAACTATGGGTGGGAAGGAGTAGTTCTGAGCTCTACCATTACCAGTAGGCTCCATATTTAGAATTGCTGCAGTCTCTCTACTCTGCATGTATTCCTTGAGTACTCCTCTCTCTACTATGACCACTCTTCTAGCCTTAACTCCCTCATCATCGTAGGGAATCCATCCATTAGCACCCTCTGGACCTGGATCGTCTACTATTGTGACTAGTTCAGATGCTATTTGACTTCCTATCTTACCAGTGAGTACAGTACCGGTCAGTACTAGATCTGCTTCAGCTGTATGTCCAAATGCTTCGTGTACTATGAGGCCTAGTAGTCTATTATCTAGTACTACTGTCGAGAGTCCACCCTTTGGAATAGGTGCTTTGAGTAGGTTTACAGATCTCTCTGCGACTGTTCTAGCCATTTTAATGGGTTTCTCTCCTCTAAAGATCTCAAATCCCTTAACTCCTCCCATCGTCTCGTAGGAAGGGGATAGTACTCCTGCTTCTACAGCATTGGCATATGCTAGTAGGTATGTCCTTACGGCCTGTACCACTATCTCACTTCCTTCGCTACTAGTGAAGATCTTGGTGAATGAACTATCAGTGTACCTGGTTCTAGTATCCTTTATCCTACTATCATAGGATAGTATAGATCTATCCACTTCTAATACGAACCTAGCCTTTTCCTCCTCGGGTACGGTACTGGGATCCTCCTTTACGTATGCTTTTACTCTATCTTTTACTACCTCTACCTCAGCTAGTTCTACTCTACTTCTTCTAGCGTGTCTAGAGGCTTTAGCTAGCTTAACTGCACTTCTTACAGCACTCTGGAGTGATTCTGTACTTAGGTCATCTGTAGATGCAAAACCCCAGGATCCATTGACTAGTACTCTGATACCTATGCCTACAGTACTGGATGAGGATACTTCTTCTATTATACCTCTAGCTGCTGATATGGAGGTGATTCTATAATCTTCGTATCTAACATCTGCATAGTTAGCACCCGCTTTACAACAATAATCTACGATTTTGTGTAAAGTATCTATATCTATCATTCACTCACCACTTAGATAGTATTACTTCTTAATATAAATTTAAATTCTCCAGCCTGTTTGTGTTCCTTTCATTTAAGATCACTATCTATATCTCACTCCACTCCTCCTCACCCTCTAGATCTGTTACAAGAAGCCAAACTCCATCCCTCTTTACTATCGTAAGTTCAGTATTACAGTATGAACATGTTATTCTTACCCCCTCTCTAGGGGGGAATTCTATTTCTTCCCCACACATAGGACATAGTGCTCTAGGCATTGTACCACCAACTATACTTTTCCTCTATAACTTATAGATTTC
>QMRW01000125.1 GCA_003650785.1 Thermoprotei archaeon
AGGAGGTACTGTCATTAAGGGGCCAGTCTATATAGGGAGTAATGTTTTAATAGGTAGACGATGTGTAATAGGTCCATACACTACAATATGCGATGGCGTAACTATAGGCTCAATGACCTATATCTCAAGGTCTATAATAATGGAGAATACTGACATTTCGAATCACTGCAGCGTCTTTGAAAGTATACTGGGTTCACATTGCTCTTTAGAACCTGGTGTAAAATTACCAGCTTTTAACATATATGGTGGTACTATAAAAGTACTGATTAAGGATAAGATGATTGACAGCGGAAGGATGTACCTGGGAGCGATAGTAGGAGATGAAGTAAAGGTACGTGCAAATACAGTAATCCCTCCAGGAACTATAATCCAACCTTGCACTATAGTACGATAGAAAGTCAAGTTCTATCAACAAGGCTTAATCTTATTAGAATATCCTCACAAAGTTGATAATAAAGGAGTAAGAAGAGTATGAAGAAAGTACTATGGAAAGCATGATGTTATACATTATAGTTATATTTTATCTAATATAGTAATCATATAATATTATTTTATTAATAGATCTAGAATTATGCTTTTGAAATCAGTGATGTATTTTAGTTTCATCTTAAGATTGACATTAGAACTCCAGAATCCGTATCTACTGTGGTCATGCTTACTGGGATCGTATCCATGATCACTCACTATAAGTATGGCCATATCCCTTAACTTATGCGATATACTTTCGAGTAATCTGTTAATCCTTCTGTAAAATATTGATAGATACAACATTGGTTTTGGTTTCTTAGGCCTATAGAGCATGTGATTAACATAATCAATTAATGGACTATAATATAGAACTAGGTCATTCTCATTTATCATCTCTACGGCCTCTTTTAATAGTTCAATACTAAATAGGTATATTTCCTCTAACAACTTAAGTCTCTCTCTGAAATTGGCATAGAAGTACTCGCCTAGAAAAGCTCTTAGTTCAGCTACTTTTTCATCATTATAAGAGGGAAACTCCTTAATCCACACTCTGTATCCCAGTCTTTCTGCCTCAGCTACTAAAGTTTCCTCTTTCAGCTCATTGGGTAACCTTTCGATATTTCTTATTTCTCTTTATAATTCTATTAAGATTAAATAGACCAAGTTTCATCATATATTTTTTAGACCAAGTTTTCTATTACTGAAGAGCGCTTCTCTTATGCGATATAGAGGATAGAGCAATCCATATCCTACTTTCATCCTTTCCATAAGTAATCTTTTGAATGTAAAACCCGATGTTGAGGGATTTCTACCTAACAAGAAAGCACTCCAGATTATTGGCGTATATATAGGTTCTCTACCTCTGCAAACAAGGTAGGTATCATGTATTCCCCACTCTCTTTGCATGAGGCCTCTCAAATGCCACCTTTTAACAAGCCTTACTTCAAGACCATCGAGGCCAGGTACAATGACCTTCATGGTTAATCATTATGAGATATAATCCTGCTTTTATTTATTTTTAAGCTTAAGAACAGTATTATACTAGTCATACATGAGAAACCTATATGGGAAATAACAATATTAACGATAGACCAAGACAAACTAATAATGTTAATCTACTTGAATATCTCTAGGTTAATATGCATGTTATATTATGATAAGGAATAATACTTCATCGCAGGCTTCAAAGCTACTAGTAGACCTAGAAGAAAGGTATATCTTCTAACAATCCAGTAGAATATGATCTCAGTCCTCCTGGTACTAAAGGCCAATATAATGGCACCTAAAGGAGCTAGAAGTAATCTCAAGATTACATAGAGCCAGGTAAATCTTCCAAATAACCTAGTTACTATATTACTATACTTATATGCTCTCCAGAATCTAGGATCGTTCCTATACTTACTTATGATATAGGCGTATCCTCTTCCCCAAGAGTATTGTTGTTTAAATAACTCAGGTAATGAATGTCTTGGGATGCTAATACTATCATCCACTGTAACAACATCAATCTTATACCCAGATATGTATGCCCTATAGCTAAAGTCTAAGTCATCAGCACCGAAGGGTGGATAATGCCAAAATCCATGTACTCTCCTTATAACATTTCTCTTAAAAGATATGAAACTGCCACCTGCAAAAGCCCTATTCTTTAACATTCTCTTTGAGTAAGCTCTACCATGTCTCCACACCTCTATCTCTAGCTCAGCAGGCTTCGAGTATATGTACTGTTCAATACCTTTAAATCCACTTCGAACATCTATAATATCAGCATCGTGCATTCTCTTAACGATATTGATAAAGTGATCCCTACCTACTATCGCATCAGCGTCTACGAAACATATTATATCTCCACTAGAGTGCTTTATTCCAATGTTTCTAGCGATTCCTATGCCTCTTCCTTCATCATAAACCACCTTGATCTTACCTTTGAACTTATCAAGTATCCTTTGGGTACCGTCTGTACTTCTGGCGTCCACGACTATGATCTCTCTTTCATAACCCCTTGGAATCTTAGCAGAGAGTATAGACTTAAGGCAGTAACCTATGGTTCTTGAATTATTTTTGGATAACACAATCACAGATAACTTTCCCATATTCAAAACAAAGCTTCCTGGATATAAAAAGATATGTAAGTCAAGTAGATAAAGAGTAAATAGTTATCTTGAGGGATCTATAGTATGAACACTACCTCATTATTTAGTATTTTTAAACTTTAGTGGATACTTCGGGTAACTTATTTACAGTCTAAATGAATTCTTTCTTCCTTCGGATTTCAGCACTATACATAGTAGTGATAAAAATATCCAAGTTAATATCATATAAAATATTAACTTTATAACTTCTATTCACATAATTTGTAAAAATTATGCTTCAAAACATAACATAAGTATCATACTCCATTGTTGGCTTTTGTAATAATATGCTAATTCTTCTCTTTTAATATTATATTCATATTTATAATGCACTTCGAATACTATTTTTTCATAGCCCTCTATGTGATCTCCCTTCTTCACCCATACTAATTGTCTATAAATCTAGATTCTAAGAATACTAGTAAATACCTCAATAAATGCAGTCAGTTGATTGTAAGGACATATCTTATTCTTTTCTTTTGCTCTTGGTGCGAGTATCTATAGACCAAGATGTGAGATCACTTGTCTTATAATAAGCGTATCAATCCCTCCAAGGGTCCTTTGCTAGTAAAGATTTTATTATTAAAGGTAATCTAACAATATACAACACATGGTACATTTATACTTGATCCCTAACTCAATAGGTAGAAGGGATAGAGCACTGAATAATGTAGAAGAGGAAGTATTGTGGTAATTCTTACAATATTGTCTAAGGCTAGTGGTATTGAAGGAGTAGCACAGCTGATAGACTTTCCGCTAATATTTTAAAGTTAGCTTAAAACAATATTAATATGAGTGCACCGACGTTTGATGTATTAATATGGTGTAAGAATGCTGTTAAAGCAGTTGGATATGATTTATTTAGGCATGTCCTTAAGAGGGTTGAAGAAGTTATCCCTAATATTCATAGAAAGATAGCTATCGATGATTATAGTGAGGATAAGACTAGACAATTATTAAGAGAGCTTAGATGGGAGGTGTATGATAATCCCAGTCAAGGTATTGCCTCAGCCTTTAATGAAGCTTTCAGGATAGCAGATTGTGAGTTCGTAATCTCAATAGAACAGGATATCATACTAACGAAGGAGTGGTTTAAGGAGGTTTACAGAACATTATTATCCGATGAAAAGATAGCAGTCGTACAAGGACTTCGCCTGCCAATATATTGCCCTTCCTACATGAGGAAATTCGAGGAATATAGATTCGAGTGGTTTAAAAGACATGGAATTCAGATAGTTTCAATAGATAATAACCTATATAGGCGAGAAGTTATTAATAAATTATTACCAGTACCCTTAGAG
>QMRW01000126.1 GCA_003650785.1 Thermoprotei archaeon
ACCCATTCTAGTAGCAGGTGGTGAGAAGAGAGAACCTCTCTCAATTCTCAGAATAATTGAGAGGGCTATGGATAACGGGGCAAGTGGTGTTTGCATAGGGAGAAATGTATTCCAATATGAAGAACCAGAGAAGATCATAAAAGCTATAATAGGAATAGTTAAAAGAGGCATAAAGCTCGAGCGTGCTATAGAAATCCTAAGGGGGGAGCGAAATGAGCCCTAGAGTCGCACTAGTACCGTTATATCACACAGACTATCCTTACGAGAAAGGGATGAAGTTTGCTAAGCTCACTGCTAGAAAGCTTGAGGATAGAGGAATCGATACATTAATTACAGATGGGGTAAGTGAACTCTCAAAAGTTGAAAGGACTCTTAGAGATGTCATACTACATCAACCTGATGTCATCATACTCTTTGTCTCGACGTGGATAGAAGCCCCACGGGCTTTGGACTTAGTCATGTCTCTACCCCGTATACCAATAGTAGTTTGGGGACTTCGAATGTACTATGAAGAGGGGAAGAGGGAGAGTACTGGATCTCTTCCCGGAGCCTGTGTTCTCAAAGCCAGTCTTGAATCCCTAGGCTATAAAGTCAAATTCATAGTAGGCCTACCAACTGAAGAGGAAGTGATAGAGGAAGTTCATAGGTACTGTTTCATATCAAGCTCTCTCCGTAGACTCAGAAGTTCTAAGATAGGGCTAATAGGCTATGCCTCTATGGGTATGTACACAGCTATGTTTGATCAGGTTTCCATCAGAAGAAAGTTTGGACTAGATGTACTCCACATAGACTCCTCAACTATATTCCAGGAGATAGCAAAAGTAGAAGACAGTAGGGCACTAGAAATCTGTGGACTTTGGAGGAATAAGTACTTTATTGAGGAAGATGTCGATGAAAGTGATCTATTAATAGCAGCTAAGATATACCTAGCACTTAAGAAGTTAATCGAGGAACACGATTTAGATGCTATAAGTGTAAAGTGTCAGTACGAGTTTTCCAAGGAGTTGGGATTTGTACCATGTGTACCCCTATCCATACTTGCAGAAGAGGGGGTAGTATGCTCCTGTGAAGGCGATATACCACTAACTATCACTATGATGCTACTTCACTATCTGACAGATCAACCTATATTTTACGGTGATATAGTTGATATTAGAGAGGATAGAGTTTACCTATCTAGCTGTGGTTTTGCACCCCTATCACTAGCCTCTTCATTCACTATGGGTATAGGTAAGCACAAGGAGTTCTTCGAAGGACTTAGAAGCGGTATAGTATTGAAAAGAGGTAAGGTTACACTAGCCAGAATAGGATATAGTAGAGGAGAGTATGAGATGCATGTAGCTCTAGGAGAGGTGATAGATACCGATCTAAGGCAGGGGCTTTTTCCTGCTGCTGAAATTGAGCTACATGGAGATATTAAGCTGTTCATAGAGGAGATCAAGAGTCAACATTATGCCCTAGCATATGGAGATTTAAGGGAGTATTTAAGGGAGATCTGCAATCTCTTGGAGATAAGATACACTATCACATAGTTACAGACTACTCAATAAGTCACCTAACCTTGAGGAGAGGATCAAGTACTTTTTATATAGATCCTCATAAACAGCTACATGCTCATCCTTAGGAACTATTTCTTTTTGAAACCTAATCACGCTTGATACAGCACTACTATAATCTCTAAAGACCTTAGTACCCACCCCCGCTATGATAGCTGCACCTAGAGGAGCCGTATCAACTATAGCAGGCTTCAAGATCCTTAAGTTGTAGACATTAGCTTTGATCTCAGTCCATAGTCTACTCTTCGTACCACCACCCACAAGCACTACCTTATTGATTAGAGGATTTATTGATCTGATTAGGTCTAAAAAGTACCTACATTCGAAGGCTAGGGACTCCATAATAGCCCTGTATATATGCTGTACTCCGTGACTTAACGTAAGACCTACAATAGTTCCTCTAGATCTCCATGGTATATCAGCCCTAAAGCTACCGGAGAAATATGGAAGAACCATAACACCATTAGAACCTACATCCACCTTCTCAGCTAGTCTTTCTATATTCTCATAGGATCTAGTTAACCCTGAAAGCTTGAGAAACCAATCTATCAATGCTCCAGATGTAGATATCGTACCTAGAATTGTCCATGAGTCCGGGATCACATAATGGTAGCATAGTAGATCTCTAGGGATCTTAGGAGGTAGCTCTTCCACCATACCTATAATGGCGCTAGCAGTACCCGTAGAGTCTATCACCATGCTAGTGTCCGTAAGACCCGCACCTAGTGCAGCACAGCATTGATCATGAGCTCCTGCTATTACACTAACATTATGTTCTAGACCTAGTTTTCTCATAACGTCTTCCTTCAATTCTCCTACCTCTTGATGAGAGTCGACTACATCTGGTAGTATATCTTCGTTCAATTCTAGTAGTTCTATCAGATCACTCCACCAGCAGCCTTCTCTAATATTGTACAGCATACTGAATGAGGCTAGAGTTCTATCCACTATAAACCTCCCAGTTAGCTTGAAAACTATATAACTTTGAGGTGAAAAGAGTAATTTAAACACTCTTGAAAATATTTTACCCTGTCTTCTTTTTAACCATAATACTTTAGGTGCTGTAAATCCAGCATTTGGTATCATACCAGTACTATCGTGAATCTCCTCATATCCTAGAGTTCTAATAATTTCATTGAGTTCCTCCTCACTCCTTTGATCTAGCCACGAAATCGCATTCATCAACGGTATACCGTTCTTATCCACAGTGAGTAGCGTATTAGCTTGACTTGAAATCCCTATAGCCACAATATTAGTCCTCAAATGCTCTACGATCCTTGAAAGACAGTTGAGTGCAGAGGCCCACCAGTCTTCAGGTTTCTGTTCGATATATTTTCCACGAATTTTCAACTCATAACTCTCGCTGGCTTCAGCTACAATATTCCCATTCAAGTCTATTGCAATGGCCTTACAGCTACTTGTTCCTAGGTCTAGGCCAATTAAGTACTTCAAGCTATTCCCACTAATTTAATAGCATACCAAGTTATAAATTGAAATGTAGCATAAAGTAACATAGTGAATAAAATAAATTATAGAGATCATATAGGAAGACATACCTTAAATGATACTGTACTTCAAGTGAAGAGAGGGGTAGAAGAACTATTCAGATCGATTGAAGACGATTTTAATAGGGCTCTTCCCTTCACGATTGAAAGAATTAAGAACTACTTTAAATATACGCTTGATCCAAAATAGGTGGTAGAGTACTGCACTCCTATCATTAGAAGCATATTACATGTGCTGATTCACGAGATCTCTCATGTAGTTGTCGACGATATTTATACGTGATCTAGATCTTAGTAATCTGGATAGAAAACTCGTAAGTGAAGTAATAGCGAGATTTATTGAGAGAAAACTCTCAATAGAGCTTAAGGAGAATCTCGACTTAGAGAATGTAATAGTCGAAAGCTTCGAAGAGCAAGCAGAGGAGTTATATGGATATCCAGAGTTAAGGGGGTTAAAGATCAACGTTGAGGAGTACGAGAAGGCATACAAGGAGTTCTGGAACGGCATTAGAGAGGGTAAGAGTATCGGTGAACTGGTAGAAGCTATTCTGAAATTAAAAGCATAGAAATACTCTAACCGGGGAGAGATTTAGGATCCCTTATGGAAGTACTTCATTTTCACACGATAACTAAAATTTATTAACAATTACAGGACTTTAATAATTATGTCCTCTCAAGAAGACAGACTGAATGATCAAACTAAGAGGGTCATAGAGTACTATAGACGAGCTGCTGAGAAGTACGATGAAGAGCACGATACTCCCTATTGGAAGTTTGTTTACGATCCTATTACATGGAGATACATTGAACCATACCTACCTCCACAAGGA
>QMRW01000127.1 GCA_003650785.1 Thermoprotei archaeon
GCCTATCTAATAATGAAAGCTCACGGAATAAGGGAAATATATTCTTTCGATAAGCATTTTGATAAATTTAAGGACATAGTTAGAGTAGTTCAGTAATAGAGAGCACTTAGCTAAGTATTCTCTATTTCACCTCACTAGTTTTGAAATGATGGTAAATTCTATAAGGATTACTGGATAAGATAGCTAGTTGATTAATATGCTACTTGACGTTAAGAGCGAGCTACCAATGCTTAGGGTACCTATATCACTAATAGTGGATGATTGGAGCGTATGTTACATAGACAGATCAGGGAAGTTGGAATCGAGGAGGACGTACGAATCCCTAGTAGACCTTCTAAGTCTAGGGGAGATTGGAGTCAGAGGTAAGCTGAGCCTAGTACCCTGTATAGTCAAATCAAACAGAGAGCGAACACTCCTCGGATGTATAGACAAGGGTATAAGGGGATTGTCAAAAGAAGAACTTCTAAAGACCTTATATTTGGTCAGAACTAAAGCTATTGAATACTTCGATATAACTCCAGAAATATTAACTCATTCTCTAACTATAGATCTTAAGACCGGTAATCTATTAGATGAAACTGAATGGGGGTGGTCTCAGAGACAGGATCTAAAGAGTTTAAAGGAGTATATTGCACAAGCTCTGAGTATTCTGCGTAATGTAGGAATTATAGCAAGTGGCGTGACAAGTCCTTGTGATTTTGGTAGAGAAGTAGAGGGGATCTATGCTCAAGCAGTACTTGAGGCTGAAAAAGTAGTTAATGGTATAACTCTTACATGGTACTTCCTTCATGTAGAACCTCATCGTAACTATATAACCCCTAGGCTCATGTACTTTAATGAGGAGAATAAAGAGGCTGTTGTCAGTATAATAAGCTGTTCTAAGGATTATCTAGGAAAATCTAGAGTAGAGGCTGTATATGGTGATCCCTATAAGCTTGCAGATGCCTGGATAACTGAAGATGGTAGAGGAGGTAGGCTTGTAGAGCTCTATAGGAGGAGATCCTACCTCGTATTTCATACGCACTGGTGGAATACTCATGGAGAGGATGATAAAGTGGGGTTTAATGCCCTTAGAGAGACTATACTCCGAATAAATAAGGTCTTAGGAGATAATGTCGTTTGGATGAAGTGTAGTGAGATAGCTAGATACTTTGCCACTTCAAAGGTCTTCAAGCTCAGTAAGTCTGAAGTAAGTCAGAGCAGTGTTAAACTCATCTTCAGAACACCCTTCAATTGTAGAGACTTCACTATAAGCTTTATGATCAATGGAGCTGTTAAACGAGTGAAGGTAAATGGACATCCTCTAAAGAGAGGGGTAGGGCGTACTTTAGAACCAAATTCTTGGATAACTATAGACGAGAGGACTTATGTATGCTTCAACTTAACTGATGGTTCAATACTCGAGGTAGAGATCTGAGGATATTAGGTAGAAATAAACTTCATATTTCATTTCTCCCCTAGTAGCTTTATTACTGGCATAAGATTCGTGAATCTCCTGAGACACAACAGATTCTACAATAGAAGTAAGACTTTACAAGAAAGGTCTAGGGAGACAATACAAACAGGTAGTAGTAGGATTGTAAGGTCATTTTGGACATAGACGATAAGTACACATCACTTATATTGGCTGCTGAAGTTGAAATCCCGTGAGAACATGTTAAAGAATATCACTCCCCTGGTACTAGTGGCATTAATAATGTCAGTCCTGGTCTATACTTATGTTTCCACAGCAGTACCTAAGCCTAAACCAAAACTAGAGGTCTACGAGGTTACTATAACTGCTGTCACTAATACTACGATAGAAGTAACTAGTGAGAGCCTAACAGGAGAACTTATAGCTAGAGGGAAATGGATAATAATGACAAGTGAATCCATAGGTCTCCTCAATTGGTCTGAAGCTATGGGATATGTTAGTGAGGGAAGTGCTACCGTAATAGTTGGAACTATAGTGAGAGGGAACACTACGTACTATATACTGATAGGTCTAAAGCAGGGAGATGTATCCCTCATAAGACCATGCGCACTAAAACACTATGCACGTAGACACATGCATACAAAGACCTACATGAGCATTAAGGGAGAAATCTCATCAAAGGGGGAGAACTTCCTAGTACTAGATAGAAATGGGAATAAAGTGTTAGTCATGATTGGTGGAGAGTGGATAAAAGCTGGCGAAGGAGAAGTCACTTGGAGTGAGGTAGCTAATGAGTTTAGAGTAGGAGATACTCTAAGAATATTCTACCATAACCTGTTGATACTGAAGTCTGAATTCACTGAAGTCTTCGGAATAAGTGCTGTAATTTGGGGTTACAGTGGAGCTATAATAAACATGGATACAGGGACTGCACTAAGCAAGATATAAGCTACTTTTTCTCTTTTTAATAATCCAAGTTTATCTCCTCAACTTTTAGGTAGTAAGTTGGGGAATTATCTCTCTGCTGTAAGACAATAGTGTTGTAGTAACTAACTATATGCCTATCTACGACTACACTGCAACCACGCTTAAAGAGTACTAGCCTCTTAGTCCTCTTTTTTCATTCGCCATCTACACGGAGGCACATCTTTCTTTAGATATGTATTCTGTCGTAGGTGTATTCAAACTATTCGCTTCGATATTGTGTATAAACCCATGTTGTATACCACATGTGTATTTAGGACACTAACTTTAAAAATCGATAAGGATATTAAAGTTGATGATGAAAAGAGAGTCATCCGATTAATGAAGAGAAAAGGACCTCTGATACTCCTGAAGATTACGAATCCTGTGGATTAAGACTACGTCAAAAACAGAATAATGCTAGAAGTAGAGGGGAGTGAATTTATGAGAGAAGAGCACCTGTAATCAGTCTCAATACTGCATAGTACAATATGGTATATAGTCCTTCGAATCGCAATATAGCACTAAGTAAATAAGTATTAAATAAATGTATATCTCATGAAGTTCAGAGCACTACCTTTATACTTATTCATACTAATAGCTGCTATAGTGGGCTTATACAGACCAGTGCTAATAGTAGCGGTTTTTGCTCCAAGTATCGCCTATCTGATATATGTGTGGCGTAAGGAGAAGATAGAAAGAGAACCACTGATAGCAGTACTGTCAGCTTTTTCCTATGGTTTTACTCTCTCAGCTTTATTATCTATAATCATGGAGATAGTGTTCAGTAGAGCACTATCGCTAGACATAGTCTTCTCCATAATAATCCTAGCTCCAATAGTAGAGGAAGTATGTAAGTTTCTAGGAGTATACATTATATCTCGACATAGAGACTTGTTCAATGAGGTAGATGATGGTATAATTTATGGGGCATCAGTAGGTCTAGGCTTCTCAACTTTAGAGACAATACTATATACCATGATAGCCCACGATCCACTTACTATAGGGCTACTAAGGGCCAGCTCTTGTACTGCAATGCACTCAGCTTCAACAGCACTCTCGGGTTGGGGTTATGCTTATAGTAATATAACTAGAAAGAGTAGGGTGGTATTCGTAAGCTCACTTATTATAGCAGTATTACTGCATACTACTCATAATTACATTGCCCTTAGACTAGAGTATCTACCTATGTTGATGATACTACTAATACTCCTCGATATAGTAGTATTCCTATATATAACGTCACATGTAGAATAATATTTCAAAGATTTATCCTAGGAATCGAGGAGAGTACAGGCAAAATTCTAATAAACAAACTAAGTATTATATCTAAGATCGAGGCATACTTAGATCCATAATGATTATAAACGGGACAGAGGAGTAAAAATAAGGAAAAGGAATATGAAAATAACCAGTAAGAGTTTATTAATAGAC
>QMRW01000128.1 GCA_003650785.1 Thermoprotei archaeon
ATATCACAGGTGAGATAATATATGTTGGTGGTATCTGGTCGGGATACTTTACTATAGAGCTTATGAGAGAGATCGAAGGAAGACATAAACCACTCGGAGAGACTATAACCTGTGGTAATGCTATTATAAAATTGACGAACAAGACTAAGCTTAAAAGAAGAATAGAACTCATTGATGTATACGGCCATGGAGGCGACCTCGTTGTCTACAGTCGAACCTATAAGGAAGGAATTACCCCCACAACTGTCGTAACCTCGAGAATGGTAATAGTCCCCGCGAATATCGACATACTAATTAAAGTGAGTACTAGTGTTTACGATAAGAGACCCGAGGTTTCTCCTCCTATTCGATCCTTTGAATTCCCAGTAATGCTAGAGAGACCACTAAAGCCTGGAGAGACTGTTGTACTAGATCTTACAAGAGAATCCCTGTCTAGGTTAGGACTAATCTCTGTAGTTAGAGGAGATCTAGAGTTCACTAGAAGAGAGATTGAGATCGCTGAGCTACTAGGACTATATCTAGCTGAAGAAAGAAGTATGCTTAGACAAGCTGAGATGTTAGTAGAAACTGCTGAAGAAAACCTAGCTAAAATGAGTCCTCAGGAGATAAGAGAATTACTTGAAAAGGCATATACTATGGCTAGAACTACGATAATTAAGCGAATAATCTTTATGAAAACTATTGCCATGGAGGGGGCTAGTTTCCTACCATACTTTCTATCGCTCTTCGCTACAGCGATAGGATACTATTTCCATGAAGAACCTAGGAAGAAGTTCCTAACATTTACTGCCGCCTTCATCCTCTTCAACCTACTATTTACACTGACGTATCCAGGTTTCATGTTAATGTACAATAATAGACGTGACCTATTCTTTACTAATCTGGCACTTAGCTACCTTATAGTAGTATTCCTTATATTCTATCTACCGTATAAGATAAAAGAGGCAGAACTACCCACCTTAATGAGAAAGGGATCCCTACTCGCAATTACCTTCTCTATAGCTAAGAGATACTCAAGACTTAAGAGAACTAGGACTCTAATAACAGTCTTCTCTATAACAGCACTCATATGGGCATTTACAGTCCTAGCATCCATATCTACAGTATATGGTATGGTGGAGGAAGGTTTTACTCCACATACTAGAACTAAGGGGTTACTAGTTAAGCATATAAACGTAGAACTAAATGAGTACAGACCTCTAGACTTCTACTCAGACTATAAACGTTTAGCTGCAACAGAAGGTGTATACTTAGTAGCACCTAGAGTCTACAACAATCCAAAATCCCCCATTGTGATAAGGCTAATATACGGTGATAAAAGTCCGGTTGAGTTAAAGGCAGTACTAGGACTATCCTCAGAGGAAGATAAATTCACCGATATCTCGAGAGTCCTTAAAAAGGGTACGTGGAAGTCTCTTGAGAATAGATATACGATAATACTACCCTCAAGTATCGCAGAGAAACTGGGAGCTAAAGTGGGAGATACTATAAAACTGAGATTTACAATGATTAAAGAGGAAGAATATGAGTTAAAAATTGTAGGAATATTTGATGAAGAAGAATTAGATAAACTGATAGATCTCGATGGTACCTCTATTAAACCACAAGTTAAGGTAGAGAAAGGCTACATGCCCGCTAATTCGACAGATTTAGCCATATGTAACTGGGAGTTCCTTCTAAAGGAGGTTTTCGTAGAAGGAGAGATATCAAAATACTTCCACATATACAGTCTCTGCATAGAAGGAGAACATGATAGGTTAAAAGAGATAGCTCAAAGTTTCATAGAAGTTAAAGGAGAGGGATATTATGCATATGTTGTGACGGAGACTCTCAGTGTAAAAATATACTATGGTTATAAGGTAGAGAATATACTTCAGGAGAACATATCCTTTGTGGTACCAATAGTAATTGTAGGCATAAATGTAGTAGTCACAATGTTCAGTATAGTGCACGAGAGGAGAAGGGACATATATATCTTTAATGCCATAGGATTTAATCCACTTCAAATAGCTATGCTGTTCCTAGCAGAGTCAATAGTGTACGGGCTTCTAGGCGGAGGAATAGGTTATATCTCAGGAATCGCTACCTTCAGACTGCTTTCAATGACTGCAGAATGGCATAACTTAGCCGTGAGAGCGAAACTGGAGTGGTACTGGAGTATAATAATGATAGCTATAGCTGTAATAGTGTCTATGATTGCTTCATTTAAGCCAGCGGCTAGAGCAGCTATGATGTATACACCTTCTAGAGTTATGAGACATAAGATAGAGAAAGAGGAGGAGAGAGTTAAAAGAGAAGAACGTATAATGGTCACTTACACGGGTAAGAGCTATGGTCTAGGAAAGGTTGTTGCTGATGAAGCCCCCATATTCTTCTCCTACCTATATACTCAGCTCTCAGATCTCAGAAGTGGATTGACAGAGAGGATAGAACATCTTGAAGAATTGGAAGAAGAAGAATTGGCTGATGGTACTCTGATAAAGAGGTTTAGATTCCGATATGTGTTCAGGACTGATGGCGAACTTCTAGAGACAGAGAATGAAATAGTATGTAGTAAGAGACCTAAAGATAAGCATTACAGAGTAGAACTCAGCACTAGGCCCTCAGTAACTAGAGAATTACCAATGCAGTACCTCGATAGAGTTGCAGAGACTGTGCTTGATATCATTAAAAACTGGGAAAGAGATAGAAAGCTGCTGCTCTCCAGTACTAGAGCATAAATTATTCTCTCAACAGTGTATTTACATTCTATCATTCCAGAGCACTAAACCTTACTCTTTTCACTATTTACTTGTAGCTTATCTTGTCAACAAATTGACACTTGGAATATACTATAATCCTAGATACCTGTCTCGGTACTATTACTTCTCCACACGCTATTATCCTGTAGATGAACCTATCAAACACTTCCTCATCCACATCCTCGCTGAAAATCACCTTCTTAACATTTGAAATTAGTACTTTCTTTCCAAGTCTCTCGATTTCTTGTCTAGTTAACTCTATCTCATCGATATTCTTAATCCATATAAGTTCCGTCTCCTTTAACCCCTCTTTAAATGCCTGAGAGAGACTGCTCAATATTCCTACAGCTTTTCTTATGGTAATACCTGGTCCTTCAATGAGTGCTAGGTATAATCTGATGGCTTCATTTATTAGCTCCCCAGTGGTCTTACCCAGGCTCTTAGCTGTCGATACCATTCTCATGTATAGATCTCTATCTAGTCCTCTAACTGAAGTCACTCTAGTACTACTAGTCATACATGTAGTATAAGTATAGTATAATATAAGTTCTTCGAAGATGCTGCTATATAATTCCGGTAAACTCGTAATTGTCTATCTCTATTTTACTATACGAACATCTATTCACTGGAATAACAATCTATAGCATATCTCTTGATAGATTCTATCATTTTATCTACTTCATGTAGGGTATATCCCATAACTGTGCCCTCTACTACCGTGAATTCCCCACCTATGGATACATATACAGGCTTCGGAGGATTACTGAGTACTCTCTCTATACGTTCATCAAAGAACACATAATCACCACTGTAATTGTAGTTGTACAGTTTATAACCGCCAAGAGTGCACTTTTTGAGTATTTCATATTTCTCTTCCCTAAATATTCTCATTATCTGAGGGATATGTTCTCTTAAGGAACCTATTATGAGGGGCCAATCTGTTCCAAATGCATCTATCAAATCCAAGTTA
>QMRW01000129.1 GCA_003650785.1 Thermoprotei archaeon
GATTAAGAGCTACAGTAGTGGGGACTCTTCAATATGCTGTAACTACAGGTGGTGCTTTCGGCTTCGGTGCTGAACACATAGCGGACGGTATAATTCAAATGTTCATAGAACCCGTAGAGAAGGTCAGGGGAATTCGTAGATGGGGGATTATCAAGAAGATGCGATTAACGAATCATCATAAAGAGGCTTGGGAGTTCGATATAGTCGAAGATAAGGGATTAGTAATAAAGTAATTACTGAGTTAAAGTATTATCAGATCATATTACTCTCAATTCAGTTTAAAGGGGGAGCAGAAGTATTTCAGGAAGGGAATTGAGGTTAAAGTTCGAGGAATAGACATACTTTTATGAGATCCATTAACATGCATTCTCTATAGGAACTCTACTTCAATAGTGAAGATTGTCACTATTCTAGACTATCTCTTTAAGAGTAGCCTGATGGCAAGAATATGAAAACTTATCATCAGGTCGAGTATTCTACTTCTGGTTTATCTAGTACTCCTCTTTAACGATGCGGCACAATAATTTATTAAAAATGCCTACTAGAAGTTAAAACAGCAGTTACTTAAGTAGACTTAAAATTAGCACTTAGAAGAGCATGTTAGCGATAAGAAGTGAGGAGAAATAGAAGTTAGGTTTTATGGTAAGTGATCTATTTAAAATATTAAGATTTACTAGGCGGATAATGGACAGTTCTGCGAAGCGTACTAGGGGCTATATCGTCGAGCTCTAGTTAATCTAATCAATATGTAAATTATAGCTATGATAATAGCTAAGATGATGGATATCGTATAGGGATGGATTAGGAAGGCTAATAGCTCTGCAACTACATTTCTAGGTCCTAGGTCTAAGTTTGTCTCATAGAGTTTTATAGATATAACTTCCATGATATCAAATACTAATAGAAGTCCATCGTATTTCATGAAAGTGCCATCTAGCAATACTCCAGCATCTGTGTCGTATATTAGTGTGGGAGAAGATTCATTTGTATATACGATTAAGCTATCTTGACGACCATATTTAAGTGTTGGATAGGCTACGTGCTTCTTGACAACACCAAAGTACTTACACCTACCCCATGTAAATAGCAGAAACCTACTCCCTCTCCTCAGAGCACTAGTGTTTATGAAAAAATAAGTTATACCCACAGCTTTTCCATCTTCTCTCAAGACAAGTCTATTCGCAGTTTTTAGGTAAATAATAGACCTCCTAATTACGTGTATTCTTCTCCCCATCTTAAATAAGGTTAAGTTAATTACTAGAAGAACTTTAGCATGAGTCGAGTTTTGAGTAATAAATTTAATTGTAAAGAGTCCTTTATCTATGGCAGATGATGTATTATTAAGAAAGCGTAAACCAACATCTAGCCTATATGTAATGTAGGTCTTAGGCTTAAGACTAGATAGGGGAAATGTATTGCTACTTTCTAGTAATATACTTGGAAAAGAAGATATTAAAAAAATAAATAGCAATACTCTGAGCATTATTCTCCAAGGCATTTTATCACTAAGGGGATGCTCGAACTATAGCAGTAGCCTCTGCAGTCCACCAATCTCCTATGGACTGGAAATCCTGCTTACTGTAGGTTAGTGCAAACCTTGAGTAACAGGAAAGAGTGCGTGAAATCTCCCATGCATTCGTTGTGCCTGGCAGAGTATAATCATCGGTTTGAAAACAGTAGTGCAATGGGCCATCTCTCCATATCAAGGCCCACCAATCGATATGCACCGAAGATCTATGATATGCACTTCCATAATGATATAGATCATCATAATGCCCAACAACTTGAGCGCAAAGTCTCCATCCAGTACCCCATTTGCATTTAGTACTTGAGTCTGGGCCTGGATATTTGGCGTGTAAAGTATTTAGTGTTATTAGTATCGTAAAGAGCGATAGTAGTAAGGCCTCGCATATTATTATCTTTTTACTCTTGATATTTTGCATTATCATCGGATATATAAAAGGAAAAAGATATATATATATACATTTCTCCTTTCTATACTGTATGGAAGGAGAAATAATACTCACGGAGCATCTTTCTAAGAGATTTGGAAAGATAATAGCTATTAGGAACCTGGATATTAGAGTTATGAAGGGGATTACTGGACTTATAGGCCCTAATGGTTCTGGTAAGACCACGACAATCAATATACTCATAGGCCTAATTAAACCCTCTTCCGGTAAAGCCTATGTCTTCAGTTTAGACTCATGGAAGGAATCGGATAAGATTAGGAGAAGAATTGGAGTATTACACGAAGACCAATTTCTCCCGGGGAGCTTCACCATACTAAGATATCTACAGCATATAGCTAGGTTAAAGAGATTACGAGAGGTTAGAAGTGAAATTAAATGGGTGTTAAGCGAATTTCAGTTAAGAGATTATATGGAAAGGCGAATTGCATCACTTTCAGCAGGTCTTCGTCAAAGAGTAGCACTAGCTCAATCAGTTCTAGGAAGACCTGAACTAGTAATTTTAGACGAGCCTACATCCAACCTTGACCCCATAGCTAGAATGAGTCTTTTAGAATCCATAAGGAGGCTAAATAAGGAGGAGTCGATAAACTTCCTAATATCAAGTCACATACTTCCCGAGCTAGAGAAGGTATGTAAGGACGTGATAATAATGTACAACGGTACCGCAGTAGAACAAGGACCTTACAATAAGTTAAAGGAGAAGTACTTTCAAGGTGTCTACAAGATAATTTCGAGTAATAATATGTTATTAACGAAAGAACTTAGAGAACTTGGGATAGTAGAGAAAGTAGATGCTCTAGATGATTCTCTCCTAGTTAAGGTAAAAAGTGGATACTACAATGAATTCATAAATTCCCTCTATGAAATCATCAAATCTAAGAATTTAAAACTTCTCTTATTTGAACCTCTTCATCCTAATCTAGAGGATATCTTTAAAGAAGCTATTAAAGGTGGTAACTATGGGTGAGATATATTCCATAACAATGTACGAACTTGAGAAGAATTGGTGTAGGATAATAATTTTTCCACTTATAGTACTAACTATAGGTTATGGCTTAGCTGTACCTAAATTCATAGGATATACACCTATATCGAGTACTAGAGTTCTAGCTGTCTTTGGGCTCACGAGAGCTCTGAGTATGTTAGGACTTATAAGATTTCTAATAACGATCATAACACCCGCCATATCCTTTGGAGGAGATATTCATAGTGGTAGCGTAAAAGTACTTTTATCACTTCCTGTTAATAGGAGGAATGTCTTTATGGTTAAAGCTCTACTAGGTCTACTCGTACTCTACAGTAGTTTTGCAATACCCTTAATTTTAGTAAGTTGGTTAATCCTTGATGCGAGTACTAACATCTTACTGACAGTATTAATGTTCAACTTCATCAGAACTCTATTCAATTGGTCCGTAGCTGTAATATGCTCAATAATACTAGCCCGAGTAACTCTACCACTACTGGTTTCTGGCATAATACTACTTTCCACTGATATCGTGGGAAATAGTCAGCTATCTCCATTAAATGAAAGTATCTACTATGAATACGTAGCTAGATATGTTGTAGGATCCATCCTTGGTGTCTATCAGCAGGAGAGAGAGTTACTAGAATTGACATCTACAGTTCTAATAGTTATAGCTATCACTCTACTCATCTCCTCCTACATTATCTTCCTTAAGAGAGATTTCGATTAGTGGGA
>QMRW01000130.1 GCA_003650785.1 Thermoprotei archaeon
AGTGTGAGTTTGTATTCACCTACAAATCCCTGGGCAGTTAAGTTATACCTAAAACTGAGAGTAATACTTTTAGGGCTATCACTCACAGAGAACTCCTGCCTTATCAAAGCATAGTCACTCTCAGCTCTTCCAAGTGATACGCTGTACAGAGCACCCCAGTCACCATTATAAGGAGAGGAGCTCCAACTACCCTTACCATTCACTACTTCCCATGGATCTAGAGTCCCTGTAAATTCTCCATTCTCTATGAGTTCTTCTTGACTCGCTGCTGAAGAAGTTACGTTGAGAGTACGTTGAGAAGTAATCTCTACATAGCTCCCATCCCCTGCCTCATCGAGAGGTTTAGAGCCATACTCTTCATAACTACCTAAAACTACACTATACTCAAGAACTTCAGAAGCACTAGGATTCTCTGTATAGGTGTAGACTACTCTTAGGGATAGCTCCTCTGGTCGGGAGTGCTCTCTCAGTATTTGAATGAGAGATGCTGAGAGCTCTCCGTATTTTCTAATGGTGAATATCATGAAAGAAGCTAGTACTATAAAGGCTAATAGTAGAAAAACTCCTCCAACTGCACTCGATGTACCTCGCCTAGTTCTAGGGTGCTCTGAAGAATTCATCAAATACACCTCCCCTCATAGTACATACTCTAACTAGGTATAGAGTATCACTACTCCAACTGTAGCTAGCATTAACCCATATCCCTTGATCCACAGTGAGCTTTACCTCACCCTCCCATACTAAATCCAGAGCGGCCTCAGATGTACCAATGTATATACTACATACCTTTACCTCAAAATCACCTACGTTGGTTATGAAAATACTTAATGAATTTGGTTCTTCAAACACCACTTTTTCAATAACTATTTTCTCCTTAGCTAACTCTTCGACGTTTTCACTCTCCCTTGTAGTATATTCACTGTATGTAGATACAGTGGAATTCATCCATAACCATACTGTTGACCATAGGATTACTGTGATTACTATTAGTATCAGGGATCCTATGACCTGAGCTTGAGCATTAGATTTCATACTATTTCTTATACCTTCACAATAATATTATTTTTTCTATGAAACTACTAATTCTAGGGAGTAGTATATCAATGATAAATGTCAAAATGCAGCTTCTGTTACTATATTCCAGAATAGATATTTTAGTGATCATAGTATAGTATGATATTCTCCATATTTTACCAATTCGTGAATATATTGAATATGGGAAAATTTTAGTGGATTTCGTCGAATGTAACTGGTTTATGGAAGGTACGATCTTAGATCCTTAAGCAGAATTAGAGAGCCTAGACTTCTACAGTGGAATTCGAAAAATCTATGGAATTAAATTATTAATCAGGCTTATTAGACTATACGAGAGTTAGGTATACGCTCTATCCGTAGAATCTACATATATTCATAGGATGATAAAATTAATATTAACCTTTTAGTAAAAGTACTTGTGCATATAGTAAAGATAGTGATAACTGGCCCCTTTGCATCAGGTAAGACAACTTTCATAAAAACACTCTGTGGTAAGGTACTCACTACTGAGAAGACACTATCTCTATATCTTGAAAGAAGAATTAAGAAAACCACTACTGTTGCATTAGATTTTGGGATAACTTATTCTACGAGGAGAAAGCTCTACCTATTTGGTACACCTGGACAAAAGAGATTTTGGTTTATGATACCCATTCTAATAAAGGGTGCACATGGTGTAATATTCCTAGTAGATAGTAGTTCTAAAGCAGCAGTCTATAGAGCTATACCACTCTACCTTAATATCAGGAAATTACTGAATGGAACACCCTATCTTATTGCTGCTAATAAACAGGATATCCCTAATTCCCTTTCACCGGATAAAGTAGCAAATCTTATGGGATTAAATGATGAACTATATCCGCTCATCGCATTAGATAAAGTATCCTGTACGAGTATTATAGAGAGGCTTTTGTATAAGATAGATACCTAGTACTGAAATCTGTTATCACTTAACTCCAGTATAAAGGATAAATTCACCAACCTCTTTAATATTCATCCTTGAGAGGTGTTTAGAAGCAAGTAGAATCTCTAGCTCCTTGAGAGTAGAAAGACTGCGTACCCCTAACGCTACCATGAACGGCTTTAATATGTTGTTGGCATTATCTAGTAGAGATATACCCAATATATATCCTCCTCTCTCCAGTATAGAGCAGGCTCTATCTACTAGCTCACTCAAACTATAGAACCATGTTAAAGGTGATACTATTAGCACCATACCCACAGGATAGCTCAATACATCTCCTATACTCATATGATCCACCTCGTATACTATCACATCTATGTTCTGGTAAGCTAATCTCTCCATTACGAATTCCAGGTCTCTCCTGTGAAACTCCACTATCGCCAATTTATTCGTAAGTATCCTAGACACTACTTCTATGCCCACACCCGATCCTGGATAGAACTCTAATACTATTCTATCATGCGGTATCTTAGCTCTTCTGAAAATTCCCTTAATAGCCATTTCAACAAGATTGTTCAGTATCTTCCTATAGTAATCGCTAAGAGTAAAGCACTCCATGAACAACCTGAATTCCTTCGATCTCCAGGGTTCCTTGTATAGCGATAGAACGGGTATTTTCTTAGCTAGATAATAGAGCGATTCTACTACTAAGGGATCACTTATATCTCTACTCCTCTCAATCTCTTCAATACACTTCATGGCTATTTTAGCTCTAGGGCTATATACCCTCTCTAAATTCGATCTTAGTAACTCTATAATGTCCTCAAACCTCATATCAACGTACCTCAAGCCTTACTACTCCTCTCCTCTCCAGGAATAGTAGGCTCTCCATGAACTTTTTCATGGTTGGTGAATCCATGTTTTTAATTAAGTCAAGTAATAAGGTACCGTTCGACTCTAGTATCTTATTAATAATCCCCTTGTAGAGCCACGGCAGTAGGTCTAGATATTTCATGAAGAGTCTTCCAGCATCTCTATCTACTACCACAGAAAGCTTCCCAGACAGTAAGGTGAATTTGAACATATTCCTAGTATATATCGTGGGCGGACTTGTCAAAGTTGAATCTAGTAGCATTAATCCTTTCATTAGTGTTCTAAAATCTGTATTGTGAACCGCTTCGTAGAGCTCTCTCAGAAAGCTGTTCATCCAATATGCTGCTACCTTAAAACTGTTCAGTTCATTTGGTAATACTTCCAGAGTTAGATCTTCATATTTAGAGGAGAGTACTGTTGTGGGTTCCTCATTAAAGCACTCTATAACTATATTTCTCATGCCTAGGCTTATTCTAAATCCCTCCAGTATTGCGAATTTTTGGAGGAAATCTGGAGTAAGCCTTAGGAGTTTCGTGGGGATAGTTTCTCCTATGATGGTCCTATAAGCTCTTACACCTCGATCTCTTCCTTTAGAGTCTATATAGACTATAACTACATGATCTCCATGAGGGATAGCTAAACCTACTATTCCAGATGGGCTTTCTCTGGCACTAGTTAACGTAGCAGAATCGACAGTTATACTACATTCATCTCTACATATAGGGCATCTCAACTTGATTTTATGTTTAGTAATGTACATATCTATTCCTATTATTACATATCGTAAATATATATTTATCCTATTAATCTATCTTCTACAACGTGCTAGCTATATCAAGAGTAATAGTAATATCTATAAT
>QMRW01000131.1 GCA_003650785.1 Thermoprotei archaeon
ATATGATAGTACTCTGTGGTGGTACATCCCTGGGAATGAAGGACTATCTAGCACAAGCAATCAAGGAACTTTCACCTGATGTATATATTCATGGTATAGCTCTTAAGCCGGGGAGGACTACGATACTCTCAGCTATAAGTGGAAAACCGGTGATCGGTATAAGTGGTCTACCCGTAGCTGCCTACGCAAATCTCGAGCTAGTTGTAAGTGAGATTTTGATAAGGTGGTTGAGAGTAGAACCTATTATCAAGCCTAGAATTAAAGCCATATTAACGAGAAGGGTGACTACTAAGAGTGGTGTAAGAGCCTTAGTTAGAGTTAGAATATACTCGAAGGGAGATAGCTATATAGCTGAACCCCTATTAGCAGGAGGTTCAGGATCTCTAAGGAGTCTACTATTATCTAATGGTTACCTTATAGTACCTGAAGATATAGAGGGATTCGATGAGGGAGAGGTGGTAGAAGTTGTCATCCACTCCTGGTTCTAGGAGAATATATAGGAAACCTATATCCCTCTCCCGCGTAATAGAGGTTATTGAAAAGTACTTTAAGCTAGAGCCTAAGGGTATAGAATGTGTACCTCTCTCTGAGGCTGTGAACAGAGTGTTAGCAGAGGATGTGCACGCCATATATAGCTACCCTCCCTTTGATAGAGCTCTATACGATGGCTATGCCCTAATAGCAGACGATATCGCAAAGGCCTATGAGGACAATCCTGTTAAATTATCACTTAAAGGAAGAATTTCAGCTGGAGAAAGCCCAAAGATAGAACTGAAGAGGGGAGAGTGCTGTGAAGTGGCTACAGGAGCCCCCATACCCTATCCCGCCGACGTGGTGGTACCAATCGAGTATTCGAAAGAGGTAGACAATTTAGTCTATATCTATAGACGCTTCAGTAAGGGCTTTGGTATCCAGTATGCATGTACTGACTGTGTTAAAGGAGAAGTTGTAGCAAAAAGAGGTACACTTCTGACTCCTCTTCTGATAGGAACACTTGCCTCTGTAGGTATTACTAAGGTAAAAGTCTATACTAAGCCCACTATAGGTATTATAGCTATTGGTAATGAGCTGATAGAACCCGGTAAAACTCTAGAGAGGTGGAAAGTCTATGAATCGAACTCCTTCATGGTCAAGAGCTTTTTAAAAGATCTAGGCCTTGAAGCTCACTATTTAGGACTAATTAGAGACCGTTATGAGGACCTTAAAGTAATACTGGATAAAGCTCTCATAGAGTTTGATGTAGTAATGACCATAGGTGGAACTTCTGCTGGATATGAGGATATAGTGTATAGAGTATTGGAGAGCTATGAACCAGGAATAATAGTACATGGCCTAAAGGTTAAACCAGGTAGTCCTACTATCATAGCGATAGCTGGAGATAAATTGATAATAGGCCTACCTGGCTTTCCTCTCTCCTGCTTCCTAGTTCTACACCTAATAGTTAAGGAGATTCTGTGTAAAATAACCGGCTTACTTCAAGAAAAGAGGGAACTCTATGGCATATTACTAAAGAATGTAGAGGGGACTCTCGGTTATGTCAAATTGGTCCCTGCATTAATTAGAAGAGAAGGTGGTACCTTCTATGCGTATCCGATACACCTCCACAGTGGTTTCCTATTAAAGGCCTCACTTTGCGATGGATTCATCCTAATACCTGAAGATAGAGAACTCATCACAAAGGGAGAGAGGGCTAAGATTGTTCTAACTAACTTCAAAGATTCGGACCTTATCTTCATAGGGAGTCACTGTCCTCTCACTGAAAGACTACTCCTAGAACTTCATAGACAGGGTATTAGAGTGAAGTACCTCTTTACTGGTAGTATGAGCGGTGTAGTAGCGATAAAGGATGGATTCGCCGATATAGCGGGAATACACATATACTCCCCAAAAAGTGATAGTTACAATAGAGATCTCCTGGAGGACCTAGGGATTAGGGATATTGTACTCATAAGAGGCTACGATAGAGAACAGGGCTTTATCCTGAGGAGAGGGTTGGGAGATGTGGTCAATAGCTTTATGGATATAATCAATCTCAGGCTTAGATTTATAAATAGGAACAAAGGCTCTGGAACAAGAGCTCTAGTGGATTATCTCATATTAAAGGAAGCTGAAAAGAGGAGAATAGATCCCAGTCAACTCAAAGCTTCAATAAGAGGGTATAATGTAGAAGTAAGTACTCATGAGAGCATAGCACTAGCGATAGTAGAGGGGAAAGCGGATGTTGGTGTGGGAATAAGATATGTAGCTGAGAAGTATAACTTAGATTTCACAAGGATTAAATATGAAAACTATGATTTTCTAATAAGGAAGTCATTCATGAAGTCGAGCATTTTCAGGGTATTCAACAGACTACTAACAGAATTCTTGAGAAGTATTATAGGCGAGTATAGGGGATACAGAATACCAGATACCCTGGGAGAGGTGATCTACGAAGCATGAAGTATCTATGCGATCCCTACGGAAGGCCTCTAACTCATGTAAGAGTAACGGTAACACATAGGTGTAATTACAGCTGTGTGTACTGCCATGGTGAAGGGGAATATATTACATATAATAATGAATTAAGTGTATACGATTACAAACTTATAGCTAGAGCTATAGCTGAGCTGAGTATTAAGTTTATAAAGATCACAGGTGGAGAGCCTCTCATAAGAGATGACATTAGTGATATTCTAAGAGTATTCCATGAGGAGTGTAGCTCTAGTGAACTATCAATGGTTACTAATGGCTACTTTCTACTAGATAAGTTAGAGGATATAGTAAACTATGTCGATAGGATAAATGTAAGTCTGCCATCATTAAATAGAGATACCTACGCAAAGATTACTGGAAAGAATGGTCTAGATAGGGTTCTCAAGGGATTAGAGAAGATATTAGATCATGGAATTAAAGTGAAGATAAATACCGTTGTGACTAGACTAAATTATAGTGAAATAGATAAACTAGTAGACTATGCTCATAGCCTAGGTGTAGATCTAAGTCTAATAGAGCTAATACCCCTAGGAAGAGGAAAGGCTGTGTATAAAGTACTACACGAGAGTCTAGATGAAATAGAAGCTACAGTTAAGAGTAGATCTACCTCCTACTATAAGAGACCCCTTCATAATAGAACAGTTTACATTCTTCCTAGAGGAACTAAGATAGAGATCGTGAAGTCCTATGGAAATCCCATGTTCTGTCGTGGATGTACAAGAATCAGGATAACAGCTGATGGGAGAATTAAGCCCTGCCTTATGAGGGAGGATAATTTAGTTGATCTGAGAGATATACTGTCACATAAGATACCTCAAGATGATAAGGTTGCCCTGCTGATTGAACGTTTTAAAAAAGCTAATCTCTTAAGAGAACCCTTCTTTAAGTAGGTGGTGATAATTGGGAGCTAGAATGGTGGACATCTCGAATAAGCCACAGAGCTTCAGAGAAGCTGTAGCAGAAGGTAAGATAAAGTTGAAGAGAAGTACTATAGAGCTGATAAAGAAGGGATTAGTAGAAAAGGGTGATGTACGAACTGTAACTGAGATTGTTGGATTACTCGCAGCTAAGAGGACTCCACTCCTACTTCCCCTCTGTCATCCAATACCGATAACTAATGTATCGATAGATATGAAAATTGATGAAAATGAGAGCTGTATAGTTATAACGGCTAGAGTGAAGACTATAGCTCAAA
>QMRW01000132.1 GCA_003650785.1 Thermoprotei archaeon
AGAATGCTTTCCAATATGCATAGACTCGATTGAGTCAACAGAAATAGCTTATGCTATTACGCATAGCTCCGCCTTCTTTTAAAGATATTTCTCAGCTTCTCAAGTGAAAATAATAAGCCTTTATAAATTTAAGTTTAATACAAGCGAAGAGACAAAAGACAACCGAGATATAATGTCGGCTCGGTCTTCTGAGACTACTTTTTAAAGCTTTGCGAAAAGCTTAAAAGCATAAAATCCCTAACCCGGTAGCGGTGGTCGAGATCTATGAAAAGCTTTTATGTAAAAAATGGGTGCTTCTATTACAAGGACAAGCCGTTTATCAAGACTTCAGCCTACCATGGAGGAGACTACATAATATCACTCCCCGAGGAATTAGTTACTACGGATAAGAATCTTTACCTTAAAGCTGGATTTACTTCAGCTGACTTCTTCGCTCCTTGGAGAAGAGTACATCCATCTGAAGATGAGTGGAGGCTGGAACCTTTAAGAACACTGCTTAGAAGAGCTAGAAAAATGGGCATAACTGTCTTTATTCACTTCTACCCTAATCCTCCTAGATGGATGGTTGAAAAGTACAAGTGGTACTGGATTACTGAAACTGGTAGAAGGGTTCCAATGGATGTAGCAGGCGGATATGCTTTCGATGAAAACTATTTCAAAGAAATGGAGGAGTACATTAAGAGACTAATAGAAGTTTGTATGGAGTATGAGGATGCTCTTGGCGACTACTGGTTGTGTAGTGAAAATTGGCCTTTCTTACCTAGTTTTAAGGAAAAGAAAATCATGGGTACTAGAGAAGACGCTAGCTATGACGATTATACAGTATCTAGGTTCAGGAAATGGCTTAAAGAACAGTTTTCTCTAGATGAATTAGGTATTCGCTGGAACTTAAGTGAAGATACCTATAGTTCATGGGATGAAGTATATCCACCAGTGAGTTTCAGAGAAGCAGACTTTACGGGAAGGAGCTTAAAGAAATGGAGAGTAGCGAGGTGGGACTGGTACCGTTTTAAGCAGTACATATCAGTGAATACATTAGTAAAGTTCTGTAATACAGTACATAAATACGACCCCTATAGACCTATCTCGCTTGAAATGAATATGGATCTCCCTGGATGGAGTGGTTATCAGAGATGGTATAAAGTATGTTCTAGAGCTAAAAACGCTCATGCCGCCGTTCAGGATTTTGAGGCTTCTTTTGTCAGGGCTCTATACTATCTCGCTATTGCTAGAGGTTCTTCAGACCCCCCTCATCAAGCTAACGAGATGTCTGGTTTTCAGGATTATAGGTGGTGTATTAGGAATGCGTGGTTTATACAGGCTATGGGAGGAACAGGAATGACTTTCTGGGACTTCAAATCAGACTACTGGGGACTAGTGACTAGTAAAGGCTATAAATATGATCCTAAAGAAAAGCCTCAGTTTAAGGAATCATTCATGGCTGTTATGGAATTAAATAAAATATTTAGAAGACTCTCCCATATTCTCGGTAGTTCACCACCATTGAAGCCCTCTATCGGTATCCTAATTTTAGATGAGGATAGCTTTCATGAGAGCGGAGTCTCTATACCTCCTACTATGAAGTTCCTTTCATTACTACTTAAACTCGGATTCGGTGCAGAGACCGCAATAATCAACGAAGAATACCTCTTAGATGGAAGAATTAATGAGTATAAGCTTGTAATAGCACCTCACATAAAATACATTTCACGTTCAGAGGCCGAGGGTCTTAGGAAATATGTAGAGAGAGGAGGAGTTCTCCTTATGAATCCCTTCTGTGGAGAGTTTGATGAAAAAGGCGAGCCTTACCCAGAAACACCTTGTGAACCTTTAAGAGAGATTACAGGCGTTAAAGCAACTGTAGATAATGATAGAGAACTTCTAGTACATCTACACAGGGTTCACGGCTACCTCCCAGAGAGAGTAAAGGCAGGAAACTGGCTACTAGAGACCTTTACACCGTTTCAAGCAAATAAAATGCTACTAACTATAGACCGGACATTTGCATTAGACTATATTCGTAACATGGTTGCAGAAAGATCGAGGTACGCTAAGATAAGTAGCAACTTTTACGATCTTATAAAGGGTAGTACTTATTGGTGTCTTCCAGCACAAGATGTAACAGTTATCGCAGACACTGCTAAGATTATTGCTGAGTGTGATGGTAAACCTGCAATAATTGCAAATAAGTATGGTAAGGGACTCTGCATTTATCTAGCAGCCGACTTCGAAGATAGAGCTTTAGAGCTCATACTGAAGAGCGCTCTAAGAGCCTCCGGCCTTGAGCCCCTTGTACAGATCGCACCTGATAGTCTAAAGGAGGAAGTATTAGTAGGTGCTAGATATAGTAAGGACGGTTACCTAGTCTTCTTGATAGAGATAGGAGATAAAGAGCATAAAGTAACACTAAAAATGAGTAGAAATAGAATGGGGCTTAAGGATAAAGAATATGAAATAACAGAGTTACTTAAGGAGAGAAAATTCAAAATAACTGGAAGTAAACCTGAACTAGACATTGAACTCGGAGTATGTGATGTAAAAGTATTCCATGTACCAGTAGTATAATTGAAAATATAATTTATTTTTAAATTTTAAGAGAAGAAAACAGTTCGACCTATTCTTAAGACTTATGGAGAAAGCTGTTTAGCTATTACGGTTTATTTAAGTTACTAATTATAACCACTCTTTAACAATTCTGTAGCTATAGTATTCATGGAGATTACCTGACAAGGTTTGTTTAAATGGATGGAGTAACGAAGATATTTTTAAGTAGTCGAGTTAATTCTACTGGTAGTACTAGATGTTGGTTAATGCTAAGAGTAAAGCTAAGTGCATGTTTCCTGTAGGAGCACAATTTTACTTTGAACCTTCTAGACCTATAGACGAGCTTCTACACGACATGAGAACTATTAAGCATCTAGGTCTTAACACACTTAGATTCCAGGAGCACTGGTGTATAGATGAAAGTGTAGAAGGTAAGATAACTCTAGACAAGATAGAGTTCCTTATAGAAGAAGCTGAAAGACTAGGATTATATGTATATTTTGTAGTAACTTTAGAACAAGCTCCAGCATGGCTCTATAAAAAGTATCCAGACTGCTGTATGGTCTATAGTACTGGAGAAAAACACTATGATCCAACTCAATATAGGCTTCCTTATGATGGTAAACCCGGACCCTGCTGGGATCATCCAGGAGCACGTAAGGCAGCAATAAACTTTCTGAGTAAATTAGTTCGAAGACTTAGTCGCTACGATAATATCATAGAGTGGAATATCAACCAAGAAATCGGGTTCTGGCCCTTACATAAAGAGATGATAATACCCTCAGCTACTTTAGGCTTCTGCTACTGCAAGTACACTATAGCTCGCTTCAGAGAGTGGTTACGTAGAAAGTATGGTAGTTTAGAAGAGCTTAATAGAGCATGGCGTACTGGCTACGGTGACTGGAATGAAGTTGAGCCACCTAGACTCTACCGAAGAGTACCATCATACATCGACTGGAGGTACTTTATGTATGACATATACATACCTAGTCAGCTTCGCTGGAAGGTGAATACAGTCAAAGCTAATGATCCTAAAAAACGCCCAGTATCAGCACACGTTGGCGGAATTCAGCCAGGAAGAGGCTATGATTGGCGTTGGG
>QMRW01000133.1 GCA_003650785.1 Thermoprotei archaeon
ACTCGTACAGTTTATACGCCTTACTCTCTATAGCGTCCAGTACAGGATGTGGTGCTGGTCTAAGCTTTAAGATAAGGGTGAAGTCTCCTGAGGTGTTGAAGATCTGGTGAACCCACCTACTCGCATTATAGACATCATATGGAGATGGTGTAGTGTATATGGCTTCATTTGACAGTAGTACTCTATGTGGGGAAACTACCTTGTAGTAGCTTCCGGTACTAAATGCTATGGGAAGTAGTGATGCTAGTAGATAGCATAGCCACAGATCACTGATTGCCATACTTTGTCCTGTATCACCAGCTACTATATTTTGTCCTATTATAATACGTAGTCTTAGAAAGAGTAATATTAATACGATAATCGCTAAGGTTATGGATAGAGCCCTTCTACTCTTAGGCGTCTTCCTTATCCTTATAGACTTAGCCTCGTCTACACTAGTAATCCTAGCTTCAATACCATGGGTTCGTAAGTGTTTAAGTATGCTCCCTAGTAGAGCCTGCATTCTAGGCTTGAGCGCATTCCTATCCACGTCCCTTACCAGTACTTGTAGGAATACTCTCGTCCTTCCATTCCTACGCTTTACTATGAAGGTGTAGTTTGCATTCGGGTCGAACATTATGCCCTCTAGAACTGCTCTAGCCCTACCAATGAAGGACTTGACATCTAAATCCGATACCCCGTAATGTACGTCAGTGAACTCAAGATAAGCACCATACCAGTACTCCCTCCTAGCACCCCTCCTCCTCTCGACCAAGAAGAAAGTCCTACCCCTAGTAGTGGGAAGGATTATATGAGTACCCAATAGTAGTTCTCTAAGTACTCTGTAAGGTTTTAGGAGGATGAAAGAGATGAGGAGTGATAGGGCAGAGTAATATATTCCGTAAAGTGATAGGGGTACTGACAATACTACTAATAGTATGCCTACTATCAGTGTCAGCATCAATATTATTATTGTGAGAAAAATAAATACTTAGTGTAATTAGATCCTATTCTAATAACCCCTCTAACAAAATCTTTAGCAGATCAGTAGGCAGGACATAATGAAGCTCATAGAGAGCATCGAAGAAAAACTTCATCATACCCAACGAAGATGCAATTTACAGTAGACCTTAGAGGTAGCTATGGATATGACCTGCTTTTCGTTGCTGAAACCTAGAAATTTCCGATTTTTCAAAATAACAAAAATTGAAGAATTTGACAAAGACATAGAAAGTATTGAGATCCCTCGTCTAGGGATAAGAGGTTTGCTAACCTCTCAGCTATCTTCAAAGCATGTAGGGGATCTGGGGTCGTGAGGCTCGTGGAAGCCCTCAAGGAGGTTCTGAAGATGGTTCCCGTTTTCACGGCTATGCCAGTCTTCCTAAGAAGCCTTCCTAGTCCGAAGCGACTATCCAAAGAAGCTGACCGCAATGTTCTTATTTATGAGCACGATTAATAGTACAAATGCTTGAGGCAATCCAAATTAGGAATTTCAAGTCGCTAAAGGATGCCTCAGTGAACGGTCTTAGCAAATTGAATGTATTTATAGGACCTAATAATGCTGGGAAATCATCAATACTTCATGCAATAGCACTAATAGCTCAATCAATTGGTAGGGACATGCGTTACAAGGGAGATTTTATAGATCTGGAAAGATTTAGAAATATTGTCTACATGCATGATGAAAATAGAGAGATCGACTTATCGCTTAGGTTCAGATTAGCTGCGGATGAATCAGAGAAATTATCTAAGATTGCTAGGGGAAGTCCTTATGAAAAACTGGATTTCTCCTCTCTTAGTTATTCGTTAAGGATAGTTAAGGGGAATATTAAGATGCAATATCTGAAATTAAGTGATGATACCGTACTCTGTAAGGTTTTCTTTAAAGAAGGATACTCATATGCAAAACTGGCTTATTTGGAGAAACTCTATCGTATTAATGTTGGTGGCTATAATCAAGTACTTGGTCCTGAGAAGATGGTTGGTTGGAGAATAGGTAAAATAGAGGAAGTACCTAATGCTTTCAATTTAATAAACACTATTTGTGAAATAATCGGCCAGAAGCTATCGAAAATTTATTACTTCTCAGTATCAAGAAGAATAGATTCCCGAGAGGAGTCCATAGCTGCTCCAGAACGCATTTTGCCGATGGGTCGAGATGCCCCAGCGTTCCTACATTGGGTCTACAGCAATAGAAGGCAAGTTTTCTTTGACAAAATCGTGAGGTGGGCCAGAGAATTTGGAATTAAAGATATAACGTCAGGAATAGTCGAGAATCGTACTTACATAGGATTTATTGATTCTAAGCTAGATGTTGAGGTTAATGTCGTTGACTCTGGGTTCGGTTTAAATCAGCTAATCATGATCGTGGCTCAATGCTTCGTAGCTGAGCCTGGCAGCATCATCATGATTGAGGAACCTGAAATTCATCTTCATAAAATGTCACAATATAAGATGATCGATATGTTCAGGGAGGTAGCCAATGAAGGAAAGCAAGTAATTATGACGACGCACTCAGATCTCATATTCTTCCGATTATGGAGACTCGTTAGAGATGGGAAATTGAGCGAGCGTGATGTATCCGTCTACTATGTTGACAAAACAACTGAGGGAACTAAAGTTGAGAAGGTTAATTTAAGAGAGCATATAAATAAGCTCAGGAAAGAATACCAAGAAATTCTCGGTGCTTTAAGAGAGTAGTCCATTCTCTCAAAAGAAGTATGTAAGCGCAAAAGCTGACAAGCGTATACTAGAAGAGGGCCCTGCTAGGAAAGCTCACGCCCAATCCTCTGTAATGTCCATAAGATAGGTGATACACCTAGAGAGCATGGGAGACGTGGTATTTCTGTGCGCATCTCCATCCACCTCTTAACTACCAGCTCTTTCAGAGCCTCTTTAGCCTGGTCGAGTGTTTTGTAGCTCCTCATTATCTGGTAAACCTCATCTGACTCAATGTCCAGCATCCTACTCAGCTCTATGAAGCTGACCACTTTATCCGTAGGTGTGTAACCACCTATGCCTTGAACTTGGACAAAGTTCAAGGCATAGTAAGTTTCCCTGATTTTTTCAGGTGTGTACGTCAGGTATGCTTGCTGGTAAGATACCATGTGACTCATGACGAACTTCCTGAACTCGATTATATTGATGTTCTGCGAGTTCGGTGCATTCGTTATCATCACATTGAACCAGCGCCTAAATGCATGTGGGTGTATGTTTTTCAGCTTTCCGATTTTTGAGCAAAGGTAGCTCTTCTAGCCGGTTCTCGGATTATCTTGGAAACTACTGGACGGTAAATTGGCCGAATTTCTTTGTAACCTATGCCCTTAGCTTTTCTGTATGCCCTGAATAGCGGGATAGAGGCCCTTACTAGTTCAATTAATGATGATACCTATGAAAATTGGAACAATTACACTAAGCAATACTAGGCAGTGCTAGATGAGTGAAAGTATTTGTAGGGGAGGTAGAGGAGCATCACACTCAGCAATGCCTAGCAATGCTAGATGAGTGAAAGTAAAGATGGTTAGTTATCTCTAGACTAATAGTATTCTACTATCCCTATCTTCTTCTCCTCAATACCTCTAGCCAGGGATTGTTCTTTGCGAAAGATGGGAGCTCTAGAACCTTCTCCTTATCGCCGTACTCCGGTACTCT
>QMRW01000134.1 GCA_003650785.1 Thermoprotei archaeon
CAAGCATGTAGTAGCTAGAACAATGGAGTTTGAGGAGGAAGATGGCTATATGTACAATGTGGAAGAGACTCCAGCTGAATCTGCTGCTTATAGACTAGCTTTAAGGGATGCAAATCTATTCATAGATCTTATGAGAGAGAGAAGAATATTGATACCATCTGAAGGTGGAAGACCATTTTATTCGAATAGTATAGTACCCTACTACACTAACCTACCTATAACGCTCAGGGCCAAGCTTGAAGGATCGGTACAGAAGGAGTTTACAGGGGGAGTTATGATGCATCTATTCCTATATGAAGTACCAGAAGTAGATGCACTAAAAAAGCTGATATACAGACTAGTTACACAGACTGACATCTCCTACTTTAGTATAACACCTGCTATAAGTGTCTGTAGAAAATGTGGCTATAGTATTACTGGAATACATACCAAGTGTCCTAGATGTGGAAAAGATATGGATATATGGAGTAGAATTGTAGGCTACTACAGGCCTCTAAGGAGCTGGCACGAGGGCAGGAAATATGAGTTTAAGACAAGAATACATTACGGAAGTAGAGGAGCAATTAGAGCAGGGATGCTCATATGAAGTACCTAGTAATTGCTGGCTATATTCCAGATTCACTAGTTGATGTAATTGGTTGTATAACCTTTACAGTATGGTTTAGTTACTGTAATTTTCAATGTCCATGGTGTCAAAATTCGCACGTTATAAAGGGAGTGAATGCAAGGAGAGTAAGCATAGAGGAGATAGTTAACGATGTACTACGTGTTAGAGAGTTTATCGACTATCTTCATGTAACAGGAGGAGAGCCTACTCTTCAAGAGGAAGCTCTATATAGTCTATTCAAATTAAGCAAGTCTAAATTTATTAAGAATAGCCTTGATACTAATGCTTCAAATCCTGAGATAGTCTCCAAATTAATCGAGGACGGTCTTATAGACCATATTGCATTAGACGTAAAGGCTCCTTTGGATGACGAAGTTAAGTATGCAGAGGTCATAGGACTGTCGTGTGATAAGGTAAAGAGACTTAACGTACTAGATAGAATAAGAACAACTCTAAAACTAGCACTCGAGCATATACCCTCAGTAGAAATTAGGATTCCAGTAGTACCTACACTTCATAACAGATCTACTGTACTGAGAACAGCAAAGCAGATATCCAAATTTATAAAGGAACATGCCTCTGAAAGCACTGAAGTTAAGGTAGTATTACAGCAGTTTGTACCCTCAGAGACTGTACTCTCGAGCATATTTCGGAATATCAAAAGAACAGACTTAGATCTACTACGTTCTCTCGCTCTCAGTATTGTTAGTACAACCCATTTAGATAGAGTCTATATAAGATCTATAGAGGAAGGAGTAAGTACTATCGTTAGATGAAGCTTGGATATGTAGTCTCTCTAGACCTTTCTAGTCTACTCTCTCCATTCCTCCTCCTGTATCTCCTCTATTATCTCTTCTCTGTCCTCCTCTTTTTCCAGCTCATCTATCAGTTCTTTTGATTCCATGGAGTATTTAACTATGAGTATATCTCCCTCTTTTACACGGAAACTACTATAGGGTGGCATTATATACCACTCATCACCCCTTCTTACAGCGAGTATAGATATTCCTTTTTCCACATATCCCAGTTCCTTTAGTGTGAATCCTTCATCTGTCTTATCCATCTCTACTACACTTATTCTTTCGTCAGCCTCCTCCAGTATATCAGTGATTAATGGATGAGGTTCTAATCCTCTTAGAAGTGGTTCTACCATTTCTGCAGCTGCGTCTGTTATATTCTCACTCGCTATAGCTATCCATAGTGATCCTAACTTCTCTTGCACACTTAGTTCTCTATCCTCTAGGATCTCCTTACAGAACCTGTTTAGTAGAGTGTCTGTATAGCTCTCTATGTCGAGTACTTTCTCAGCGACTTCGTGACTTCTAGTTAGTACTGCTACATAGGCTAAGTCTATTGATAATCTAGATGTTCTCCTGAAATGTTCTAGCATGTCAAAAATTGGTATGTACTTTTCCATTTTGACTCTCTTTGATGTAGTAGTTTTTAGTTTAAGCTTAGTAGCAAGCTTATTGATACTGTCTATTAACCCCCTTAAGATCAGTATGTCCCCCTTCTCTACTTTAAATTCTATCGGGGGTTCGAGGAATATTCTTCTCCCTCTCCTAATTGCTATTACATCGATTGAGGACTTGAGATCACATAATATCGCTCCTAGATTCATTCCATCATATTCTTCACGTATCTCTATGACAGTTATTGTCTCACTTGTTCTAGGTGCTACAGTTGCTATTCCTTTAGGTATTCTCATACGTCTCAGTGCTATCCTAGCTATATCCGCTGCTGAGTCTGATATCTTGTCCGTTGCTGATGCTATTGCATAAATACTCACCATTTTCTCAGCATCGTTTTTACTTCTAGTAGCCAGTGCTACTTGCATAGTCAGTAGTACTCTTAACTCATCTATTCTAGTCTCCAGCTCGAACACTTCCTTAGCTAGCTCTCTATCTCCATATATTACCGAGTAGTAAGATAGATCCACCATGAGCTCGGATAAATTTTTCATTTCTATCAATAATTGCTTTACTGGGATTGGCTCGTACTTAATTTCCCTATTCCCACCATATTTAAGGTAACTTGATTCTATAAGATCTCCCCCCAATTGCTCAAACTCTATATGACTACATCAGATCTGTCTTATAATATTTTTCTCGGAAATCTAGTATATGGATTGTGGCTATTGGATGAAGAATTATTTATGATAAAGAGAGAAGGTAAGTGGGGGTGTAGAGACTTGGCTATGGTATCATGGGATACTGCTCGAACAATTCCACGTAAGAAGGATCCAGAAGGCTTTGTAAAATTATATATAAACGAGTCTCTAGGAGCTAAGAAATTGAGAATACATTTATCGGTACTAGGGCCACATAAGAGACCACACAGTCCTCATAGACATGAGGAGGAAGAGGTATTTTTCATACTCGAGGGAGAGGGAAGAGTAGTAGTCGATGATAAGGAGTTCAAGCTTTCAGCAATGTCTGCAGTATTCATTCCACCAGGAAGCCTACACGGCATAGAGAATATAGGAGATAAACCTCTTAAGTACCTAGTAATAATCGCTAAATAATCGATCATGATCGTAGGTAATTCAGAATAGACTACTATGTTAAAATTTGTATAGACATTAACAACATTAAACTGGTAATCATATCTGCTAGAGAACTCTCTATGGGATTTACAAAATTATCTGGATCAAAGCCCTTTCCATAGGTAAGTACAGCTATCAATATGGAGATAGTGATCACTATAGGTATTGTCAAAATATTAGTGAGCACGATTACTGGAAGAGATTGTATATAAAGCCTTAAGCCGAGTCCAAGTATAGGAAGTACTATTATGGGGGATAGTATATATACTATCATCGATGAGAGCCAGGTTAGTAGCATACTCCTCCATTGGGATTTAATAGAATGTAGAGATGGAGTGAGTATACCTAGTGCAAGTCTTGTAGTAATTATAGACCCTACTATCGAGCCTACATCTCCAGACATATCTATCAGTGCTGG
>QMRW01000135.1 GCA_003650785.1 Thermoprotei archaeon
ACTCAAAGTGGTTATTATAAGAGGGAGTAAGGAAAGCACTGAAATACATCATAGGCTGAAGTTCCTTGAAGAACTTCTAGAGAGTCGAGGAGTCGAGTACCTTAATATCAGAAGTAGCAGTAAATTCCTTATTGGAGAGACCTTCGAGTTGATAATGTTATTGGATATGATAACATATTATCTATCGATAGCTAGGGGGGTAGATCCAACACCAGTGCCTATAATCGAAGAACTTAAGAGATACCTGAGTACAACAACAGGGACACTTAGTAGAATCCAAGCTGAGCTAGAGTCCTTTTAATCTCTACAATAATATTTTCTCTCGGAACATACCACTGCTTTCTATTCTTTAAATCCCTCAATACAACTTCTCCTCTCTTAAGCTCTCTCGGACCTAATATCACTACAAGAGGTATGGAAGATTTATCCGCTCTCTCCATAATTACTCTAAGCTTTCTTCCCATGACATCTACAATACTGGGTATGTTCTCATCTCTAATCTCCTCCGCCAATCTGATGGCATTATACTTGTACTCGTCGGTAGTTGAAGTAACAAGTACGAGAGCATTTGATGTTCTAGTCATAGTACGTTCTTTCCTCAATCTTAAAAGTTCAACTACTCTCTCAATACCAATAGACATTCCAGTGGCAGGAGTGTCCACACCACCTAAAAGCTTTATTAATTCATCATATCGACCACCAGCAGCTAGTGATCCCAATTCTAGAAAGTCATCATCCATAAATTCGAATACCAACCCTGTATAATATCCAATTCCTCTTACTATACTATAGTCTATTTCTACTCTATCTCTTGGAATGCCATAGCCGTTTATCAGAACCTCCAAAAGGTCTTCTAATAGTCTAACCCTATCTTTAACTCCGATTTTAGATAGAAGTCCCGTTGGGTCTAGATCTTCACGAGTATTTGAAGATATCAGTTCCAGTATTTCTCGTGTATTAGTTATACCCAATTTTCTCAATTCATTCTCAACAACCTCCATTCCCTGTTTGTAATACTTATCGATAGCTCTGAAGAATCTCTCTATGCTAAGATCATCATTCAACTTTAGGTACCTAGCTAATGCATTCATGATGCCTCTATCATTGATTTTGACTTTTACGTTATTCAGCTTTAGTTCACGGAAGAATCTGGCTGTAAGTGCTATGACTTCAGCATCAGCATCAAGTAATGGGGATCCTATGAGCTCTACACCAGCTTGCCAGAACTCTCTTAATCTACCTCTTTGTGGCTCCTCGTACCTCCAGACTGGACCTATGTAGTAGAACCTTATAGGCTTTGGCATTACTGGATTATTCGCAACTATTCTAGCTATAGAGGTAGTCATATCGAATCTGAGTCCCAGTAATCTACCAGCTTTATCCTTAAACCAGTAGATCTGTTCTCTAACTTCCTCACCTGCCTTCCTCTCTAGCAGCTCCAAATATTCAAATGCAGGTGTTACTACTTCACCATAACCATAGAGCTCAAACACTCGTCGAGCTATCTCTATAACTTGACGTCGCTCTACGCACTCTTCAGGGAGGTAGTCCCTCGTTCCCCTAGGTCTTCGAAATCTCAACTTATCAATCCTCAGTAATATCCGCTAATAGGACTGATATTTATTTTCCATCCTATGATAGAGTAATCTGAGTTATTAATTTATATAAGCATCTACCCAAGAGGATTTTAATAAATTAACCTTGTATATCACGGTGAAAACTTGATAATAGCCTCAGCACCTGCAAAAGTAATACTGGTAGGTGAGCATTTCGTTGTCGAAAATGAACCAGCTATAGCGCTGGCTGTAGAGCTTAGAGCAAGAACTATAGTAGAACCTATTCAAAAATATGAAAGAATCTACAGCTCAAAGAACTATGGGTGTTGTATTAAGATCTCTGATGGTAAAGTCAGTACTAAAGGAAATGCTGAAGTCCTATCACCTATAGTGAAGATTGGAGAAATCGTAGAGGGTATAGCCGGATTAAGGAAAGGTTATAAGCTAACTGTAGAATCCGAAATACCTCCCGCTTCAGGAATGGGATCCTCTGCTGCAGTAGCAGTAGCAACAGCTACTGCTTTAGGTAAACTATACGAAATTCCTCTTACTCATGAAGAAATATCCAATATAGCCTATGAGGCTGAAAGAATAGTACACGACACACCAAGTGGTATTGATAATACTATCTCAACCTATGGAGGAGTCATAGTATTTAGAAAAAGTGAGGGTTTTATAAGGCTGGATGTTGATTTATCTCCCATAAGAGTGATAATAGCAGATAGTGGACTTCCCAGAAGTACGGGGGCTATGGTAAAGAAGGTGAGAAAGTTAAAGAACAAGTATCCAAAGGTACTTGATCCTCTGTATCACACTGCTGGTAGATTAGTCATAGAGGTTGCTAAAGCGCTAGAAGATGGGGACTTTAAGAGAGTAGGTGAACTTATGAACATAAACCATGGACTCCTATCAGCTGTAGGGGTTTCAAATCTTAAGCTTGAGGAATTAGTTCATGTAGCCAGGAGATCTGGTGCTCTTGGAGCGAAAATAACAGGTGCTGGTGGAGGAGGATCTATAGTAGCATTAGCCTATGCTGATGATGTGCAGAAGATCGCTGAATCCCTACAGAGAGTATCCGAAAGAGTGTTTGTACTAGAAGTAGCTAGAGAGGGAGCTAGGATAGAGTATCATTGTGCAGCCAATAACATGGACACCTTTTGAATATTTGAAGTCCTAGCCCACTGCCAAAGTGGACTACTACTCGTGACCATATACTTCACTCCATGACTGCTTTTCGAATACCTGCTTATCAAACCATTTTTATGAAGTCCTTCAAGTATGTCTCTGATTACAGTTAGTAATACTGGTGTGGGAGGAAGACTAGCAGTGATCGCAATCTTCTTGCTAGTAAAAGTCACACAATTACCCCTAGTCCTGCGTATTATAAGCATTAAGGCCTCTAGTACACTTTTCTTAAGTTCCTCATAGTTCCCATAGGGTATGTAGCCGTTTATGCGCATATTGTATGCATGGATACTTATTATAACAGCATAACTTATAGTCGTGATCCTAGTATATCTAGAGCATACTATGACATTAGCAAGATCATATGTTCTTAGTCGAAGATTCAGCAGTGTGTTTGCATACGAATAGGGACTTAACTGAACTGTTGCTTAGTGCTCTATGGCTGCTAAGCTATGTTGTTTCATGTTATAAACGTAACGAGCGAGTAGAAGCACATCATGAAAGTGTGAGTAGGTATCAGATAAAGATTACTACGAAGATAGCACAAGCAATAATGTACACTCAGTGAGGGAACCTCTAGCTTCAAACATACTCAATCAAAATGAAGAGGATAGCCTGAATTCAGGTTCGTAAAAGATATTCGGAAGAAAAATACTGAGTGGATACAAATGTTCACACGCATGTCTGAATCAACTTCGTAAGATCAATAATATGCTCTAGTGATATGATGCTGAATGTATTGTCAGACTACAAGCAACATGAACTGGGTATCCTATCAATTATATATAACT
>QMRW01000136.1 GCA_003650785.1 Thermoprotei archaeon
GGTTATCGGTCTAAGTCCTAGATCCGCTTCATGGGCTCTCCAACAATAAATACACTGTAGATTACACAGTATAGTAGGCGTCATTTGCAGACATCTATGTGAGGGGATAGAATACCATAGTTGTTTATAGCAGAAGCTCTTACCTCCTGTAGTTAGGCTCTTCTTCATCCAGTGGCAGGGTTTAACACAGCTTTGAATTCCGGCAAAGTGATAGCCCTGTCTAGTGTATATTTTTCTCAATTGATTTAGTACCTCTGATGTACTAGCTATCATACTCTTTTAAACTACGTTTCTCATGTTAAAGAACTTTTCAGTGGAGAGTATGCTTGGATAAGTCGTCCAGCACTACTTTCTACTCTTTAGAGATGCTTATGTTGATACTTGGGTATAACGTTTCATACAGGAATAAATTCATCCTTTGTACCCTCTGTTGTGATAAGCAGTAGGTCTATTCCATCACCACTGATAGCATCTCTACCAATCGCCGTCTTCACTGATAGAATGGCTAGATCTCTAGCAGTCTTCTCATCTATTCCATCCTTATAATTACTCTCCAGGATTCCTATGGCTATCTTTGCCCCGGAACCTAGAGCTACATACTTATCCTCTATGAGTGATCCTATGGGATCTAGGACGAATAGGTGAGGTCCTGTTCTATCTATACCTCCTACTATAATCTCTGTTATATATGGTAGTTGTCTACTACTACTAAAGAGTATTTGAGAGAGTAGTTTTGCAGCACTCCTTACCAACATCTTATGACCGCTCTCTAGTTCGTATAACTTGATCTCTGCAGCCATAATCCTAGCTATAGCTTGCATATCTGCCATGAGGCCTGCACAGGCAAAACCTATTTTGTCAGTTATTTTAAATACTTTCTTACCAGCTCTACTCATCAGAGTAAAGCCATACGCTACTCTTTTCTCAGCTGCTAATACGACACCCTTATTGAATACTATTCCAACTGCTGTAGCCCCTATGGGCAGCTCCCTCATACACAATCTACCGTTTGTCCCTACCACATCATTCTATTTAAAGTTATAGCTAACTACACCGGTAAGGAAAAGTACCTTTTCCACATGTATGCATAGAAGTAGTTGTAGAAAGCACACTTTCCTTCATCTTTTATAAATTCGTATGCGCCTATAATTAAGGCCTAAGAGAATGAAACAACCCTTCAAAGACATGGTACTCGCTCCAGAGGGAGTAGAGGATATAGTCAAGACAGCTATGCGTAGGTTTAAGAGGACTGAAGTAAAGAAGGTCAAGATATCTCTCGTCAGATTGAAGAAAAAAGAGTACGCTAGGATAGCAACACTATATGACTATACTTCGGAAAGACTGAGAAAGATATATACGAGCTTTCCAAGAATAAGAGACCTACACCCATTCTACAGAGAGCTTGTAACTTTGATAGTAGATGTGGATGAGCTCAGGATAAATCTAGCACACTTAAAGGCAGTAGTAGAAGTGCTGAACAATATAAAGAGGGATCTTATGAGGAAGGTGAAATTTGCAGCTAATATAGGTGAATTATCAAAGATAAGGAAGGAGGCTATTGGTAGATACTTCTCTGTACTGAAGAGTATAGATGATGATTTAAGAGCTATAAGAATAGCACAGATGAAGTTGATAAAGTTACAGGATATAAATCCATATACTCCAACCATAGTAGTTGCAGGCCCACCTAATGTAGGGAAGTCCTCCTTTATCAGAGCGGTATCCAGAGCTAGACCAGAGGTAAGGGAATACCCATTTACTACAAAGAGCTTGACAGTAGGCCATGTATTAGCAAATAGCGGGACTAAGATCCAAGTTATGGATACACCGGGACTACTTGATAGACCTCTAACAGATAGAAATCCCATAGAAAAGCAGGCTATAGTAGCGATCAAGCACCTAGCTAAAGTCATACTCTTTATTCTAGATCCTACAGAGACCTGTGGATATACATACGATTATCAACTGAGAGTACTAATCGAAATACGAAAGGAATTCAGGAATATTCCCATGATAGTAGCACTAAACAAGATAGACCTCATAGAGGATCATGAGAGCCTAGATAGAGCTAGAGAAAGACTACTCCGAGTAGTAGAGGATGCAGAAATAACTGGAATCTACGAGATGTCTATTGAAGAGAGAGTAAATGTGAACACTGTACTCGAAGCCTTACTCAGGTTGATAGGTTCCATCCATTAGAGGCTTAAAAAGAACCGCTAGAACTCAGTATATCCTCGAGTATCTTCTTCATCTTTATAGCATCCTTCTCAAGTAGAGGACTCTCACTTATAATTACAGCTTCTACTCCAGTCTCGATAAGAGCTCTTGCTAAGTTTTCGAATGAGGGTCCATAACCACTACCTATGGGATGGTGTCTAATTTCACCTCTACTTCCATATTCCACCTCAGTGAAATGTAGGTGAAGAGGCTTGATGGCCTCAGTACCTAATTCTCGTTCTAAGAGCTCTATGGTTTCAACAAAGTCTCTATAATGCCTGTACTTTTCACCTCTACTCCTAGCATATAGATGAGGGAAATCTATTACAGGTCTAGCTTTCTCTAGAGCCTTACAAATATCCAATACTTCCTCTAGAGAACCTATCTGTCTAAGTTTCCCCATAGTCTCAGGACCTAACCATACACCAACTATTCCCTCAGTCTCCATTAACATCTCCACTCTTCTCAAAGCCTCTATAGCCCTCTTCAGAGCCTCCCTTCGACTATATTCACCATAGTATCCTACGTGAAATACTGTAATGAAGGATTTCATCCACATAGAGGCTCTAGTAGCGGCTACAAGCCTAGCTATACTATTATTAAGAGTATCTTCACTCGCCGCCGCCAGGTTTAATGCATAAGGGGCGTGGAGAGATAGCTTGACATTGAACTCGAGTGCTCTCTCTCCCAGAGCTCTAGCTCTCTCTTCACTGATTCTCACACTCCTAACAGCCTCGTATTCCATAGCATTCAAGCCTATTTCCCTTAGGAACTTAGGAATATCCTCTATTGCTCTACCGGGAAAAGATATAGGCTTACCAGCAGGACCAAAGTAGTACCTCACTTTACCCCCTTATATGAATCTTCCGAGGATATTTAAGGAGAATACTGGAATAGTCCACTGTATACACAAAAGTCATATAATCGAATCAGCTTATACTGGTAATGTTAGGTTAACTATAAGATTATTTGCATATCATTTAAATCAAGTGATTAAGAGAAATATAAACAAATATTCTCCAACTCCTTGCTTATATAGGGAATATTTTTAATAACTCAATAGAGATCAATGAAATGGCTTCTATGGAGTCAGACTTGTAGAGTGATCATTAGGAGTTTAAGTCAGACTAAGGGAGCTCGTAGGGAGAAATATCTAGAGAGGAAGTAATATTCTTAAGAAGGCATCATTCAAGTATTTTATGAATAATTATTTCAAGGGTACGTACATGCTACTCCTTGTAGCCTTTAGTCCTGGTGCTCCATGTTCGACTTTTTTGCATGTAGGTGCGAATTCTCCTAGGTAGTGGCCTATCA
>QMRW01000137.1 GCA_003650785.1 Thermoprotei archaeon
CAATCTATAGATCTATGAAGTTATCAGGAAATCCTTGGGGAGTATTGTTTTATCTGGAGTAGCAGTATACAGGTATCTAATCTATAGAATGTCGAATTAACCTTAGCTCACTATAATGAGTATCCACTAAAAGTTCATATGAACACTCAGTATGGTAATCTCAGTGAAACACTATCTAATACCAAGAATAGACGTTTGGTACATGTGGTTTATAATTGAGCGATTCTAGACTTACGAGGGATTGAGATGAAGCTGAAGACTCTACTCATAGTAGTATTTATAGTAACATTAGTAGTCGTAAGCTTCTGGATATGCTATGTACACTTTCAGAGATCGCAACTGAGGGAAGAGCTACTCAAGAGGTTTTCTAAACTCAAAGCTGAATACCAGAAAAAGAAGACTCAGGGATACGATGTCTCTGAAGTCGAGTATTGGATAGAGAAAGCGAGGGATGCATTCGAGAGAGGGGACTATGAAATTGCTAGTGAAATACTGAATAAAGCTACTGAGGTCCTAGAGAGAGCTAAAAAGATTTCACAATTTCTGTTTCCAGTAGTTAAAAGTAATTCATGGATTAAAGATCCAGTAACATTATATGATTTTGTACCCTTTGGAGTAGCTCTAGTAAAACTCCCTGATAATAGAATAGTCATCGATAGGAGAAAGGGTTGGACAGCTAGTAATTTTGTCCAGTTCGGTATGGCTTTAGATGATGAGCACATACTGATCTTCCACTCCTCAGTCAATATAGGTGGATCGCACTTCCGTCTAATGTTCGGTAGGCTAGAGAACAATACCTTCTCTGGAGAGAGGATGTACATATTCTTAAGAGGGCCCTCCTACTACGATGAAGGTGGGAAGTACTTCCCCTATCCTACAGTCTACTCCAATCCTGAGAACGACTATGTACTCACTATAGCCTACGATGAGAAGACTAGAACATGGTATCATAAGATACTATACACTAAATCATCATCACCTATAGAGATTCTATATGTCGAGGGTAGGGGTAGACTAACACCACTATGGATAGGAAAGCCAGGGGGTCCATTTGTAGTCCATGGAGTAGCTGGAATTAGAGGTGGTAAATTATGTCTAGATACTTGGGGAGGCTATCTAGACTTCGAGGAAGTTAAAGTGATAAGGTATTATAATATAGAGAGCAATAAAACCTATACTTTCTCTAAAGGCTTTGCCTTCATGGATAGAGAGTACCATAGACTGCTACCCTTAGGAGAAGTGAAGATTAAAAATGGTAAGGTAGTAGATGGTGTTGAGTTTGATGCCATGTCATTCCATAAGATGGATGAAGAGAAGATAGAGTTCATCTTCATATTAGCTAGAAATCCACTTCCTCCAGAAATAAAGAAGAAGTTCAAGTTTCCAGAATTCGAGAGAATTGGAAGGATAAATTTTGTGAGCAGAGGAGAAAGCTATAGATTAGATAGATATGTCTTTTGGACCGATGGGAAACTACAGCCAGAACTATACTTCCTGAAAGGTAATATTACAGATGAGAATGGCAGGGTGGTTGGTAAGGTAGATCTTAAGGCTAAGGCATTCGCTTACTGGGGTAAAGGAGGTAGTGAAAACTGGAGTGTTGGAAGACCATGGTGGGATCGTGAAGGAAGGGTTGCTTGGGGTAGATCCTTCGTAAAGTGGAGTGGTACTATCACGTTAAGAGGTGAGACCATAAAGGTTGAAGATGTTCTTGGATTTGGCGAATTTCATAGATATCGGGGTAAGTACATGTCCAACTCACCCCATAGTATTCCTCGGGAAGATGAGCCTCTCTCTTCTACTCCTCTCTTTTTAAAAACTGGTACTGTAAGGTACATCTCTCTAGAAGGGGGGTTCTATGGTATTGTCACAGATACTGGTGAGAAGTACTTACCATTAAACCTACCAGAGGAGTACAGAGTAGATGGATTGAGAGTGGAATTCAAAGCTAGGATTAGAAGAGATGTGGTCACAATCTACATGTGGGGTATACCGATAGAGATCATAGAGATAAGAAGACTGGTAAGTACCATACCGGAGGAAGTAAGGAGAGAAGCCCTAGATAGATTAGCTGAAGTAAAAGTGGCAATTCACTACAGGTACATAACTGATGGTAAGGTTATCAATAGGACTATTGATGATGTCATAAGAATATTTAAGGAGACTAGGGCTGATTTCGTCTTTCAAGCATGGATTACTCAAAGTCCATGTCCTGATAAGTGTTCAGATCTACCACTGGATGAAGCATGGAAGTACGAGATGAGGGGATATAGCTATGAACACTTGAAAAATGCTATCTCTAAGATCAAGGAGGAGCTACCAGACATCATATTGTGTGGAGGAACTCAGGCAGAATTCCTATATCCAGAGGAAGCTAAGGAATTCTTAAGGAGAGCTAATGAGCTCTTCATAGAGAGGAGTATAGTGTTCGTATACCCAGTCCATGGAGGGGATATGGGAAGGCTTGGAGTAGAGGTAACGAAGCTCTCATATGATAGGTTTAACTGGTATGACTCACTAGCTCCCGAGTTCCAGACTTATGGGACTGTAGTGGAATTAGCGAAAAAGAGGGATGTATAATATGCACTATAAAGTACTATTTATCATCCTGATAGTGATAATGATGGGAGTAGAAACAATCAATTTCACAGCTACCAAACAATATAGTACAGTTATTATATACTTAAGAGAAACAGGCTTGACCACAGAGAGTAGCAACTCAAATAGATCAGAAGGACTATCTGGAGTAAAGGTAGCCATTCTCTATGAACCGATAACCCGCTATAGACCGTTTAACAGGACTCTGGAGGATATAATAAGAGTACTCAATGAAACCAAAGCCGACTTCGTGTTTAGATGTTTTTGGAGATGGAATCCCTGTCCAGAGATCCCTGAACAGCTCTCCACAGAGTTTCTCAGGGAGAGATGTAGATATGTGGGGTATTACTATGAACACCTAAAGGAGGTGATATCTACTATAAAAGCATCCCTACCAGATATCATACTCTGTGGTGCTATACCCACACAGATACTCCATAGTCGTAAGATCTGGAACCCTATTACTGGAGAAGTTATAGAATATCCAGAGACTTGGGAAATGGCATTAGATCCCGAAAAATGGGATATTCCGATTGAGAAGGAGGAGTTTCAATGCTGGTTTGCTAAGACTCACTTCTGGGTTCCCAGAGACTTAGATTGGCACGATTACAATCCCGCTGAAGTAGGTGCCTATTTCCCAGATATAACTAATTCAAAGTTTCAAGAGCTTCTACTGAGTTGGGCATATAAGCAGATAGACTGTGGTGTAGATGCTATATGGATAGATATGCTATTCGCTCAAGTACACTTTCTCGCTAAGATGACAGGAGATGAAAACCATACAGCTGTCAAAGAATCTCTCGAAGCTGTATGTCGAATAGTGGATGCAATACATGAGTATGGGCTCTCGAAAGGTCGCTATATATACGTAGGAAGCTGGCCTCTTGGCCTTACA
>QMRW01000138.1 GCA_003650785.1 Thermoprotei archaeon
GAGAAGCAATACAATCTGTACCAAAGATCCTACAGAGTGGAATAATTCCTCTAGCTATAGAGTATGTGGAAAGAGATCTTGTAGAGAGGAGTGCTAAAAAACTGGGACTGAGGTGGCCCTGTGATGAGGGAAAGACCTTCTTGATAATAATATTAGCTGAATTCGATCAGGATACAGGGTAGCTAGAGTGTGAAAGAATAGATTCCATATGTAAACAGCAGGGGGCACTAGAACCATTAATAGCAGAATCTAGAAGGGAGCAAGAAGAGATACTAAAGATAAGAAGTGAAATCTACACTACTCTCAAGCCGGAGACTGTAGACATATTAGATGTTGTAGTCCCCCCAGCTAGAATAGGAGATCTCATGGATATGATAGATGAAATAGAGAGGAAGTACGGTATATACATTCCAGTGTACGGTCATGCTGGTGATGGAAACTTACATCCGCATATAATGAAGTATGAGAACTGGACTATGGAACAGTATGAAAGAATTAGAGAAGAGATCTACAGAGCTACTATAAGTCTTGGTGGTGCTATTAGTGGTGAACACGGTATAGGCGCTATAAGGCGTAGATACCTAAAGAAGTACTTGAGTGAAACTCATATTGAGTTGATAAGAAAACTTAAAAAACTACTCGATCCCAACAACATTCTCAATCCAGGAAAAGTGATACCATAATCCATGAGTGTGTACATGATTAAGTGGTGTCATTATTTACAGGAAAATATAGGAAAAAGTTTTTGTAAACACGTACTAGTAACTATCGATGAGTAGTAAAGCGGTAGTACTCAGTAGGGCAGATTTTAAGAAGTATGTTCTCGGAATAGTCTCCATCGTAGTAGTAATTTTAGTTATAGTATCAGCTACTTACTTCGAATATAAAAGTAGTCCTACAAGCGAAGAAGACCTCAAACTACAGCTCAGAAGATATGAAGAGCTCAAGAGAATGGGGGCTAAGGTACTTAACGTACCTTTTGTACGACAGAAACCTTGGTTTTGCTCTGAAGCATCAGCAAGTATGGTACTCAGATTCTACGGATTTAATGTAACACAAGATGATGTGAGTAAGGCTGGGTACACGTGTTTTGAGGATATGCTACCCTTTCTCAGAAGATACCTACAATGTGAGTATGCTATCCTCACTTTAGACGATTTAAGGAGAGAAATAGATCTAGGTAGACCTGTGATAATAAGGATTCTTCCAGGACAATACCTACATACTGTAGTTGTTGTGGGCTATAACGATAACTACTTCTATTTACATGATCCTGCTATAAACCCCTATGTAAAGGTAGATGAGAGTAAATTACTAAGTGTCTGGAAAGCAACCAAGTGTAAGGCGATAGTTATTCGTGGATCTAGGAAGTACCAGAACCCTTAATTCAAACTGATTAATTGAATTATCACATTTAGTTCTAAAAATAGTGCTACTAGCAATCATACTATGGAGGCTAGATGAGAGAAGAATTGAAGGACAACTTCATTCGAGATACAGACGTGAAGATTAGAACTGCTGACTGAAACTCCTAATTCACATCATGTGGTTTGATTCCTAAGAAAATTTATCTTCCTAAGTCCACTGGTCCAATCTCCTTAAATTTACAAGGAATTGATTAACATGCAGAGGATATTTGATAGTTTCTTTTTGTTGTACTTTTAATCACATGCCATGAGATAAAGGCTAATAGAGTGGAAAATGGAAGTAGTAATATTTCATACCTGGACATATCTTCTGTCCATGTCCACTCCTCTCCTGTTATATACGCTGAAAGTCCATTAGCTCCTGCAATAAGTACGTATAATACTCCAAAGGTAATGGCTAGTGCACTTCCCACCAGCACGTAAATAAATGCTTCATACTTTTTATGCCTCAAGAAAAGCGATCTAGTGAGTATTGACCCTATGATTATAGCTGAGAAACCACCAAAGAGATCTCCAGGAATAAACGATCCTAGTAGATTTACATGGTACTCTAGTGGTAGGAACATTACACTAAAACCTTCGATAAACTCTAAAAAGCCTAATAATAAGTAAAGTATGCCTAGAGCCAGGGTGTATATTACTATAGGCCCTTTAAAGGACTGCATACACTCACCTCAACTAAATCCCATTAGATGTCCTACGACAACTACTAGGAGTGATACTATGTAAGCGAGTACCCATCCGTAAATTATTGTAAAAATTGTCCACTTCACAGAATTAGTCTCCCTGTAGATTACTCCTACCGTTGCTATACAGGGCATGTACAATAGTGTGAATACCATGAATGCATAACCTGTAAGTGGAGTGAACATATTCCGTTCTCGAATAACTTCAGCTATAGCCTCTTCCTCCTCTTCCCCAAGTCCAAAGAATGTTCCAAAAGTTGCTACCACTATCTCCTTTGCTATAAATCCGAAGAATAGAGCTGCACAAGCTCTCCAATCGAAGCCCAAGGGATGAAATACAGGTTCTAGTGTTTTTCCTAAGACTGCTAGATAGGATGCCTCAGAAGATGCTCCCCAAGGAAAGTTCGATAGAAACCAGATTACAATTACACCGAGTAGTATCACAGTTCCAGCTTTCTTTAGGAATAGAACCCCTCTTTCCCACATGTGTATTAGTGTAGTTCTCAGAGTTGGCATGGCATATGGTGGAAACTCTAGAATGAAAGCTGCTCTTCTCCCTTTAAAGTAGGGTATGGTATGTCTGAATAGTAATGCCATTAGTATAGCTAAAAATATACTGAGTAGGTACATAGAGTATATTCCAGCAGCCGCATATGCACCTAGAACAGCTGATCCTATGAGGACATATACAGGTAGTCTAGCACTACACGTTATTAAGGGATTAACGAGTATTGTCAGTATTCTATCTTCTTCCACATCTATAGTCCTACATGCCATACAGGCTGGTATATTACATCCAAAGCCCAGTAACAATGGTATGAAGCTTCTACCCTGAAGTCCAAACTTCGATAGTAACTTATCGAAGACGAATGCAGCTCTAGCCAAGTATCCACTATCCTCTAGAATAGATAGCCCAAAGAACAGGAAGAATATGGGAGGAAGAAATACTAGAATTCCTCCTAACCCTGCTATTAGACCATTAGCTATGAATGAACTCAGAACCTCATCCATTACCCAAGCTCTTACGAGTCCACCCAGTCGACTAAATAGGAGGTCTATCAGATCAGAGAGGGGTGCTGAGACATCATAGGTAAACCTAAAGAGAGCCCACCAGAGTGCCAGGAATATAGGTATTCCTAGATACTTGTCCAGAAATACCCTATCCAAGAGATCTGAAAAGGTAACCTTTCTTCTACCCCTGAGTACTCTTTCTACAATCTCTGAGATAATCTCATAGCGCCTCTCGGCAAGTAGTACTTCGTAATCCCCACTTGATGAGATATCCATAGATCTCACCTGAGAATCTCCTCAACTTCATCTCGAATAGGACTAGATGCTATTTTCCTGAGC
>QMRW01000139.1 GCA_003650785.1 Thermoprotei archaeon
TCCGTGGAAATGGTGAATGAAAATGATCTAGTTCTATATTATAGTCCATTAATTGATTATGCAAATCACATGCTCTATAGGCCTAAGAAACCAAAACCAATGTTATATCTATCAATATTTTATAGAAGAATGAACAGATTAATCGAAAGGATCTCACATAAGTTAAAGGATACAGCCATACTCATAGTGAGTGATCATGGATACGATCCCAGCAAGCACGATCATAGTAGATATGGGTTCTGGAGTTCTAATGTCAATCTCAAGATAAAACCAAAATATATTACTGATTTCAAAAGCATAATTCTGGATCTATTAATAAAATAATATCATATGATTACTATAGCAGACAAAATACAACTATAGCATGTAGCACCCTGTTTTCCGTAGTACTTTCTTCATACTCTTCCTACTCCTTTACTATCAACTTCGTGAGAATAGTTTAGATAAGATTAAGTTTATTAATAGAGCTTGACTTTCTATCGTACTATAGTGCGAGGTTGAATTATAGTTCCTGGAGGGACCGCTGTATTTGCACATACCTTTACTTCATCCCCTAGTATCGCTCCGAGGTACATCCTTCCACTGTCAACTATCTTATCCTTAATCAGTACTTTTATAGTACCACCATATATGTTAAGAGCCGGTAGTTTTACACCGGATTCTAAAGAACAATGCGAACCCAATATACTTTCAAAGATACTGCAGTGATTTAAAATCTCAGTATCTTCCATTATTATAGACCTCGAGATATAAGTCATTGAGCCTATAGTTACACCATCGCATATTGTAGTGTATGGACCTATTACACATCGTCTACCTATCGAAACATTACTCCCTATATAGACTGGGCCCTTAATGATAGTGCCTCCTCTTATAATACTACCTTCATGAATATGTACTGGACTGTGTATGTACACTCCTTTGTCTATATCACCTTCTAGAATGTTACTCCTATACATCTCTTTAAAGTAGAACATATTAGCATCTAATAGTATCCATGCAACTCCCACGTCAAACCACCATTCAGGATTCCCCTCGACTACTCTGATTGAACACTTGTTAGCCATCATTGTAAGTGCATCGGTGAGCTCTCTCTCACCTCTAGGAGATGGTCTGACATGTTTGATGTACTTAAATATGTTCTCTCTGAAGAAATATATACCCGCATTTATCAAGTTAGAGGGTTCTTTTCCCCTTTCTGGCTTCTCTACTATGCCCTTAAGAAATCCGTTCTCCACCTGGAGTACCCCGTACTTCCAAGGTTCTTCAACTCTCACTCCTACTAATCCTGCATCCACATCAATACACTCTTCGATAAGCTTTCTTAAGACATGAGGCGGGAAGAGTACATCTCCATTGACTACTATGAATGGTTCTCCTTCTGTAAACTCCTCAGCAGTTTCTACAGCTGTAGCCGTTCCAGTAAGTTCTCTCTGGTGAATATATTCTATCTTCAATTCGAGCTCTGTTTTGGAACTTAGAAATTCTCTTAAGATCTCTTCGTGAAAGTGTACGACTATTCCTACCTCCTCTATTCCCACACTCTTCAGGCTTGATAGTATCCACTCAATCACAGGTTTCCCAGCCACGGGGAGCATATGTTTCGGTCTGGTGAGAGTTATAGGATTTAGCCTAGTACCCTTACCTGCTGCTAGCACTACAGCCTTCTTCACTAGTGAGTGCATTCTCCCCTACCTCAGTGGAAGCTCTATAGGCCTGCCTCGCTCATTTGAGAGGTATGCAGCCAATGCTATTTCTAGTGCCTTTTTACCATCTACTCCACTAGCTCTAGGTTCTAGATCCTCTTCTATTACCTTTACGAAGTGTTTTATCATCTCTTCATCTGGATTTGTCCCAAAGCTAGCCCATGTGAGGGGTGTACCTCCTCCTGCATAGTGTACTGCTGACCTGAAGGCATCTACTACTATACATCCCTCTGTACCTATTATCTGTAGAAATACATCTCCCCATATGGGCCACTCGTCTGGTCTAGACCAGCTACAGTCAATACTGGATATAGTTCCATCTTTAAATCTCAGTGATATAAGAGCACAGTCCTCACATCTTAAATGAGGTCTTATGTTCTCTCCAATATATGCATGGACTTCTACAACCTCACTTCCAGTATACCATCTCATAAGGTCTGCTACATGTACAGTATGATCCATTATAGCTCCCCCTCCTGAGAGCTCTGGTATTCCAAACCATCCTCCCGGATACTTCCCATGATTTGTTGATGTTATCGTTAATATCTTACCTATCTCGCCAGCATCTATTATCTCTTTGACCTTAACTGTAGCCGGATGGTAACGCATTACAAAGGCTATCTGTAGCTTAACTCCAGCTCTCTCTGCTGATGCTATCATCTCATCGGCATCTTCAAGAGAAGTGGCTATTGGCTTCTCACAGAGTACATGAACTCCTCTCTCCGTGGCTGTTGTGACCATCTCCCTATGCCTAGCGTTTTCTGAGGTCACTATTACAGCATCTAGCTCCTCTTTTCTCAGTAGTTCCTCGTAGTCGTAGTACAGTTTATTCACACCAAATTTCCTTCCCACTTCATAGAGTCTCTCCCTATTATCATCGAATATTGCTACTAGTTCAGTATTGGGTAGGTTCCTTACAACAGCAGCATAGCTGTACGCATGAAGGTGTGCAAATGAGAGTATAGCAAATCTGTACACTTTCAAAGCTAGCCACCTCTACTCCTTATAATCTCAATCTATTAAAATGCTTTTATATACTACAATCAGATTTCTAATGGTGTAGAATTTGAAGAAAATAGGAGTTCTTATCTGTGGTTTAGGCTTTATCGCTACTACAGAGCACATACCTGCACTGAAGAGAATACCCGGAGTAGAGTTAGTAGGAGTGGTAAGCTCATCTAAAGAGAGGAGTAGAAGTATAGCCGAGAAATTTAAGGTCAAACGATGGTACACTGACTATGACAAAGCTCTTGAAGACCCAGAAGTGGAAGTTGTTGATATAACCTCGCCTACATTTAGACATAAAGAGCAAGTACTCAAGGCTGTTGAAGCTGGTAAGCATGTGATTGTAGAAAAACCTATAGCACTTAGATTATCCGACGCTAAAGAGATGACTGAGAAGGCTAGAAAGAGGGATGTGAAGTTCATGGTAGCTCACTGTCTCAGGTTCTGGCCTGAATATATGAGAGTGAAGGAGATGTTAGATGAAGGAGTCATAGGTGAGCCTAGAATCGCTAGAGCCTATAGACTATCATCCTATCCTATGTGGAGCTGGAAGCTCTGGCATAAACATATAGAGTTGAGTGGTGGAGTAGCAGTTGATCTAATGATTCACGATATAGACTTCCTGAGGTGGACATTGGGTGAGGTAAATGAAGTCTTTGCTAGAGGGGGGATATACCTTTTCAAAGATGCTACAGCTCATGATTTCATGCATGCACTACTTAA
>QMRW01000140.1 GCA_003650785.1 Thermoprotei archaeon
ACCACTAAAGAGCTTCTTTCCGTATTTCTTCTCATACTCTGAGTGCGCTATATCAATTTCGTCATCAAGGCTCTTATAGTCTGCTATAATTACACCTATGGTAGCTTTACCCTTTCTAAAGGGCGCATGTTCTTCTCCGTTCATGCCTCTTATGAAGACAGGATACTTAGGCATTGAGAGTACGTTAGCCCTGTAAATGAAGATGTGGTCTTCTTTTCCATCTTCTGTCTTTACCTTAATTATTCTATAGGTTCTAAGCCTATCCACTCTCACAACATCCAGCTTTATAAGCTCTTCAAAATCTAGTCCTACTCCGAGGTATTTATAGTTACTACTGTATCTCATATTAAGCACAGCTAGGTATAGTTCGTATGTTTTAAAGAATCCATCTCCTATGTGTTTAAGTCTCAATCTCTTCGGAGCTAGATTATTCATTTTCAGTAGCAGTTTTGCTGCTTCGTATGCTGTTCTGAGTGTTGTCTCCTTACTACTATACCATACCTCATCTAGTAGTGTCTCATCCTCTACGACTCTCCTAATCCACTCCTCCATGGTTACTCTCCTCTCATTTTACTATATATGAGTTCAGTTATATCCGTCCAATTACCATTTCTATCCCTGAGGAGTACCTTTATGAAGGCTACACCCCTATTATAGTCATGCTTAATTGCAACAGCTATTCCATAGAGACTATCTTTAAACACAAATAGTCAAGCCTTACGACTCTTATAATCTCCTCATATAAGATTCTCTAAGTCCTTATCGAGTCTAGAGTCCCTTTAAGGAGGGGCTTATGTATTCCTTCTGGAAAACTAGACGCGACTATGGTCAAAGCAAAGGGCAATAGAGGAGCTACAATATCTTTATTTGAAAGAGCTTATCACTGAGTACGTTGATAGTCGATTAATGTATCAATTTTAAGATTACGTTTTGACTAATTCCGTATCATTTGTTATTCTTCTCGATATATTTTGTATCCTGTCCATTTTATGTATTTTTTACAATGTCTTGACAGTGGACAACTATCGCATCTAGGACTTTCCTCAAGACAGTATCCATCCTCAAATAAGTAGAATGCGCCATTATCTACATAGAATGGTACTACCTCAGGGAATTCGTGTACGAGTTGTTCTATTTCATAGCGCATTTTAGCAGCCTCAATTATGTAAGGACGGACTTTTTCATATCTTACTCTCCCGATAAGTCCAGTCCTTGCGAAGACTTTACCTACATGACCATCTACTATCATTAGCGTGTCTCTCATTGATAGACCTATTGACTCTTTCCACACTTTATTGTATAAAAAGATTATCCAATTAATGAACATTCTGCAAGCTTTGGGATCTTTACCCACCCAGCCGATAGATAGTATTTCATCGTTTCTAAGTAAATCGTAAAGTTCTTTGACGTTTAACGATTCTTCAATTATCCCTCTTAGACTTTCTTTGTTCTTTTCGAGTTTCTTTATATAGTATACGTATGCCATTATACGATAAGTGAATAGTGAGATTGGTTTAATTCCTCTAAGAAAGCCTACGCGGTATATGGCTGATCCTTTATGCCCTCCTATTCTCCTGAATACTTTAATATAATCTACTAGTTCAATCTCCCAAGGTCTCCTTAAAAGCTTCTCTTTAAACTCTTTATATAAATTAATTGTTAATTCTCTAGCCTTTAATGATTCAGCTTGCTGATTTATTATTGCTCTAAGAAGAAGGTATCTGATTATACTTTCGTATTCTCGTGCTAATAATTCATTAGATATAGCCATGTGCTCTTTCCAACGGAAATTCCAACCGCGTCTTCCATATTCATTAAGTATTAAGAGTACCTCACGCTTCTTGGCATATGAAAGTTCTTCCTGAGATTCTAAAACCATATTTTTATCTACCTTTATGCCTATTCCTTAATCTCTCTTCGATTTTCTCTCTCAAGTATGTTCTTAACCTTCTTGCGTCATCTCTTATAATGAGTTCAACTTTACATTCACTTTTACCTAAAAGTAGTTCTAGTTGCCTAGCTTTTAAGCCTAGTCTCTCTTCAATAATAGGCTTTAACTCAAGATCTATTTCATAACCTATACTATTCCTTCTCAACATCCTAGCAGCTACAGTCGTGGTACCAGTCCCTAGGAAAGGGTCAAGTATTACTTCATTAACGTAACTGTAGAGTAGAATTAACCTTTTTACTAATTCTATAGGGTAGACTGCAGTATACTTGCTCAGTCTATTCGATGGTAGTACGTTCGTAATATCCCAGACTGAGAGGTACCACTTTTCACTTTGAAATCTATTTACATCTATCTTCGACTTAGCTTTTAAGTTGTTTGGAATTTTACTATAGTTAAATTTGCCTTTTTGAAATATCACTACTTCTTCATATATGTTGTCTGGATAATAGTACATAGGATAGGGATGTTGTATGATAACACCACTTCTGCGACTAATCCTAATATAGCCTTCAGGTTTGCGCCAGATTATTTTGTCACGATAATTAAAGCCTACTTCATAGACCATTATATGAATAAGGTCAGAAACTATCGGATAAAGCTTCCCTTTAATTCTAACATCCTGGATTACAAAACAAGCTACTCTACCATCTTGGAGAACTCTGTATAGTTCCTTACCAACACTTTTAATTAGGTTAAGATATTCATCATAACTTTTAAAGAGTCCAGGAAAGTCAAAAGGAGCATTAAAGTAAGGGGGAGAAGTAACTACTAAGTGAACTGAGCTATCGGGAACCTCTCTCATATTTCTAGAGTCACCGAAGATTATTTTATGCCACGTAACCACATCTTTCACCGAGTTCACTCCGAGGGTTATTGTGTTACTATTAACTCTATAGTATGCTCTCCTCATATACCTTATGTTTAGCTAACTTTACTCGACGCTATATGAAAACTAAGTTCTACAATAAGTTTAACTTCTAATACAATCCTTCTTTCTAATTATGAAGTACTTCTTTAAGATGAAGTGTACTGATTAATAATATACAACCCGAACCTCATTCTCACACCCATATTTCGAATGAACTATAGGATCGAGGTAAATGTGATCTGATAGGGGAAGGAAAGGCTCACGGCTGTGAGGGTGTTTGAAAAAAGAGGGTTCCTTTTAGCTGATAGAGACCCGCGAAGGAGACGCTTGGAGAAAGCTTTAAGTCTATGAATGACTAAGGTAAGAGAAAATGGAGGTTGTCCTAGAAGTCTCCAACCTCTCGAAGAGGTTTGCCCACATAGTGGTGCTAGAGGGCATCAGATTTAAAGTGCGCCAGAGCGAGATAGTCGGGGTAATAGGGCCGAATGGCTCTGGGAAGACCACACTACTCAAGGTCGTCGTCGGCCTGCTGAAGCCAACAAAGGGCATCGTGAAGGT
>QMRW01000141.1 GCA_003650785.1 Thermoprotei archaeon
GGATATATAGAGACTAGAATAGCCATGTTACGTTTAAACGAGCTACTATGCAGATATTTCTCGGATGCAGGGATTCCCATAGTACCTATTCATCCCTCCTGCATAATGATTGCCAGTAATGGTATACCTTCCGCTATTTTCATAAAACCTATAAATGTAGCCCTTGAAGCTGGTTACGTACCAGTACTTCATGGTGATGTAGTACTGGATATAAGTCGAAGTTACTCTATAATATCCGGTGATACTCTGATAGACGTTCTGACAGATTATATTCCAACAAGACTCGTTATCTTCGGTATGGATGTTGATGGTATATACGATAGAGATCCTTCAGAAGTTGGAGCTAAACTCCTCACTGAAATAAGTGTAAGTGAGATAGATAACATAAGTGGAAAAGTAGCATATTTGGACGTAACTGGTGGTATAATTACGAAACTGAGAGTAGCAAAGAAACTGGCAGCAAAGGGTATTGAAGTAGTCTTTCTCAATATAGTGAAAGGTGGAATACTTACAGACTTTTTAAGTGGTAAGGAGGTAACTGCTACGAGAGTCCTGATCAATAGAAAGATATCACCATGAAACTTTAATATGTAAGAAAGTACTGGAGGAGGGGTATCGATAATGGAAATTGAAATCGTAGGACAGGTCAAATGTCCTGAATGTGGAAATATAGTGCCCAAAGGCCGCTATTGTATATTCTGTAGAGCCGACATAACTAATGCTCCACCTGTAATCACTAAGAAGGAGCCAGAAGAGAAAGAAAAAAAGGAAATGAGTCTCGAAGAAAGATTGGAACTTCTTGAAGAAGAATTGAATAAGCTTAAAAAGGATATAGACGTACTCAAGAGAGCTATAGGATTAATATGATATATCCTTCCTCTAGAAAGTTAAGCTTTTGAGCATGGATATGGATTAAAAAATAGGTGATGAATACTCCTGGCACTGAGGGATGAGGTAAACTTACCCGACTGATTGAGACGTTAGATCTACGAGATGACTTCCCTTCCCTTGTTTAGTATCTCATATTTACCCCGCTCTACTCTCCTCACATATCCGTACTCCTGAAGCCACCGTACTTTAGCAGCTACCCTCCTGACATCAATTCCAGTTTTCCCACTAATATCCTTGCAGGTTAAAGTCTCCTTAGCTTCAGCAAGTGATTTTAATATCTTCTTAGCCACCTCATCTATAATTTTCTCAGAGGGATTACCTCCCATGACTCTCACTAATTCTAAATATGACTTCCTAAATATATTAAAGCATTTGCATGTTGTTCCAGTCCTATAATTTATCGAAAAGGGGGGTGAAGCGAAGATTCAGAGGGATGACTTTCTCTCTGAATGATTACTGTAGAATATTCTTATCTAAGGAGAGACCCTAATGGGTGGGAATACTACTAATGAAATGTATTTCATAGGACTGGTGAAGAACATATCGACTGAGAGCTATTTAGAGAAGTACCCAAAGGATTTTGAAAGGGTAGAAAAAGTTATCTATATGTAGCTTGAGTGTAGGAGTTTACAGGGATTGATAATGGTAGTCTTCATAGTATCAATAGATGGCCCAGACTTCTCCGGTAAGACTACGATATCCAATATATTGGTAGAGCTACTCAGGAGGAAAATACCATCTAAAGCCGATATAGTCATAAGAAGAACAAAGTTACCCTCGAACGAGCTAGTTACTGGTTCATTTACCGGTATATTGCGTAGCCTAAGAATAGAAATAGCTCCAGAAGAGTATTCCTTAGCCTATGCTCTCGATCATTTACATTATTATAGGCTGAAAATTAGACCACTGGAACGGTGTAAACAGAAATTTCTGGTAATTCAGGAACGTTCACTGCTAACTACATTCATATATCAGGGGCTGATAGGAGGAGTGGACATGAACTGGCTTAGGGAAGTAAACAAGTACTGTAGAGCTATACCTCATATAACCTTCATCCTGAAGGTTGATATAAATGAGCTTATTAGAAGGATGTATATCGAGGGACGAGTAACTGATGCTTTTGAAAGTGAGAGTCATATTCGAAAGCAGGCCTCGACATATTACAACCTACCAAAAGATCTTTTGGAAGAGTTCAATGTAAAGTACGTAGATGCTACGAGAGAGCCTTTTGATGTAGCTAAGGATGTGTGCAATACTGTAATCGAGGAACTCAGGAGGAGGAATTGGATCTAGCTCTTATAAGTATAAGTGGGACTATAGATTCCTCGTAGGATAGTCCTCCATGTCTACCCTTGAGCAATTTAACGCTCTCTTCTGAGGAATATGGGTATATAACGCAAAATCTATCCTTCATGATCATTATAAAATCTCCCAACCTGAATCGAATATCGTTCGATATAATACCTTCACCAAATACACCTCTCTTAACCAGATCCTCGGTTCTGAATAGTATGCCCTTATCTGAAAACTCTTCAGTGTAGGCGTTCAACAATCTCTCTTCATCATATACTTGCAGATATAGAAATCTGCTCTCTCCATAAGGGGGTACTGCAAGTGATTGTAGAAACTTGCTATCACTACCTAGTATTATTGTACTATTTTCAGAGACCTGAATTTGTCCATGGTCTGCTGTTAGGATTACAAGACAATCTCTACTTCCTCTAGTGAACTCCTTTATCAATAATTCTCTGATAGATAAGAGTACATGTTTAAGTTCTAGATTAAACTCATATGAGTTAGGACCGTATTCGTGACCTACACTATCGAGAAGACCCCAATACGCTATAACTAGTTGAAAATCCTCCTCCAAAGCTTTTCTACAGTTTGCTAGCATATCGGATAAGGATATATATGTCTTCATCTCACAACCATCCGTTATTATACTAGTGAAGGCAGTGTCTTCTAGCTTCTTATATCCTATTGCACTTGTCCTTAATCCTTCTTCTGCAAAGACTCTTGGAAGGGGCTTAACCTTAGTCAGGATTTCTGTTTTTACACCACATTTTCTCAAGCTATCATTAAAGCCTCCTACTATAGGTGCAAACTCGATGGTATTTATCACCATTCCCAACTCTCTTATATATAATCTGTAGCCTAGAACGCCATGCTCCTGAGGAGCTACTCCAGTATATATTGATGTTAGTGCCGTTGATGTAGTTGTAGGAGCTACAGATGTTATGGGTACAAGTAGAGTCTCGTAGCTATTATACTTCAATAATTCTAAATTCTTGAGTGCTAGACTATAATTAAGTGAATCTACTATTATCAATAGAACTCTTTCTATATTCTCGAAATAGGTTCTATCGATAAAATTAAAGTCTAATCCTCTGAGACTACATTTATATCCAAGATGATTCAGTACTGTAGGCAATATATTGATAATAGATAGGCCATCGTAGTATGGAACTATGA
>QMRW01000142.1 GCA_003650785.1 Thermoprotei archaeon
TTCCTCATAGGTATAAAATTCCTTCAATATTCTCAACGAATCGATACACATCAATCGCAGCTTTAGTTCTTGTACCTTACGAACCATATAATCATAATGTTTATTTGATTATTTAAACTATCGCTTAAGATTGTACTAATACACTAGAGTATTAGAAGATATATTTAAATATACATAGCAACTACCCAATAGTAACAGGAGGTGAATGCATGGCACTAATACCGTACACATTGTTCTTCATAGGTACATTCTTCTGTCTGACTGCAGTGACTGTGGTACTAGACTTCATACAGCATAGACTGGCCAAGCATCACTATATCCAGTTGATTAAAGAGAACAGGAAGTACCTATATGTATACCTATTTAAAGTACTGGCTGAGGTAGCATTAATATGGCTAATAGTGGCTTTCATAGGCCAGATATGGATGGGATGGATAAAGTTCTAGGTGAGAAAATATGGACGTAAAGAAAATAGCTATAACTGGTATAACAGCTGGACTATGTCTTCCACTAGCACTATTTGCGATAATATTGGTACCAATACCAGGACTACCAGCAGCGTCAGGTTTCTGGATACCAGCTGGCTTCTATTTTGTCATGACACTATGGTTCGGTCTATGGGGTGCCCTAGGGGGACATATAGCCACCACCATAGCAATGGGATACTTCTTTGGTTACACTCTTCACATATGGATGAATGGAGGAATAGGAGATCTCATAGCACCACTAGTCTGCCTAATAATATTCAAAGTTACAAAAGCTAGACCTGACCTTAGAGCACGTAAAGACATAGCTGTATGGGTAGTGGCTGTGGTAATATCGAGTTTAGTATGTGGGCTATGGGTTCACACAATACATCTGTTCTTTGGAATAATAACATGGCCCTCGTGGTATATAGGTGTTCTTACCTACCTAATAGGAGATACCATGGCTGTTTTAGCAGTAGGAACACCATTACTGAAAAGTCTAACTGATTATGTCAAGCAATCTCCTATGTACATATGGAAATAGGGGAGGATTTTGACTAGAACTTTTTTCTTATATATAGAAGAAAATTCACCTCTGATAAAACTACATCCACTACTTAAGATATCATTTCTTATCACTGTAAACGTATTACCATGGATAATAGATATGCCTCTCCTACTAGTAATAATGCTCATGTGTCTTCTCGCTTTATATAAAATAATGAGAATACCTCTCAAGAGATTGTGCAAGTTTATTGTCCTCTCCATTGTAATAATTCAAGCAATAATGTTCTCCTATATATTCGGTAGTAAGATCCCTGGTAGAATAGTCTACGTATCATTCCCTTGGGGTACGTACGTATCCGATAAAACCCTTCTCTATGCAATTACAGTAACTCTGAGATTTCTCAACATGCTCATAGGATCGACTATGATATTAGCTGTGCTCAGGGATATAGATATAATCTACGGCTTTCTTTATTTAAAAATACCCTACTCTATAGCCTTCACCATAAGCTTAGCTCTTCGCTCAGCTACAATATTCATAGACGACTACTTTAGGATAAGAGATGCTATGGTACTTAGGGGAGTAAATTTTGATAAAGGTAATATAGTTACTCGGGCTAGAAACTACTCCAGACTTGCTATGCCTCTCATGGTACTAGGTGTGAGGAGGATGATAGAACTAGGATATATATTGGAGGTGAAGGGTCTGGGGGATGTAAAGAAAAGGACTTTCCTCTACGAATTCCCTCTCAGACCTATCGATGTAGCGTTGTTGATGTTTATGGTATGTCTAGTAGTAGTAACAGTAGTGTTAAAGTACTTCCTACAAGTGATAAGGTTTCCGGGGTGGCCCTTCTCATGAGGTATGCTATAGAAGTTGAAGAACTATGGTGGAAATATGAGAGCAGCGACCATTGGATTCTGAAAAACATAAATCTACGTATAAAAGAAGGAGAGTTCATAGGTATAATTGGTCCTAGTGGAGCAGGTAAAACAACTCTTTGTCTCTGTTTAGTAGGAATAATTCCTCATGCTATTAAAGGGACTATGAAAGGGCATGTTAGAATCTATGGTAAGGATAGTAGAAACTCTTCCATTATCAGTATAGTGGAAGACGTGGGTGTGGTATTCCAGGATCCAGAAGTTCAGTTTGTGACTATGAGGGTTATTGACGAGATAGCGTTTACCTTGGAAAATATGGGTGTACCGAGAGATGTAATGCTAGAAAGGATAGATGAAGTATTAACTATGATAGATATGAAAGGATATGAACATAAACATCCACTAGAGCTCTCTGGTGGACAAAAGCAAAGAGTTGCAATAGCCTCTATGCTGGCTAGAAGACCTAGAATAATGATACTTGATGAACCCACCTCGGATCTGGATACTAGAGGTAAGGAGGAAGTATTTCGGACACTACTAAAACTAAGGAATCTATATGGCATAACTACAGTCTTTGTTAGTCATGATATAGAAGAACTAGCTAGGCATGCAGATAGAATCATATTGCTTAAGAATGGAGAAATAGTGCTAGATGGTCGTCCTAGCATCTTCTTCAGTAAAGGCTATGGGATGTATTCTATACCAGTACCACAGATAACAGAATTATATTATAGACTTCTAGAGTTAAAACTAATACCTAAATTTCCCTCTATACCAATTACAATAGAAGAACTTATTCCCGTAATTAAGAGACTGTCAGAAAGAACTAAATTGCTAAATCCACCAGATCCAGTAAGCCATGAAACTGGCAATACTATAATTTCCCTTAGGAATGTCTTTTTCACTTATCCTGATGGAACTAAAGCTCTCAAAGGAATAGATCTAGATATCAGAGAAGGAGAGTTCGTATTTATAATAGGTCCGAACGGATCTGGTAAGACTACACTTCTAAAGATAATAACAGGTCTTCTTAAGCCAACATATGGAGAAGTCTACATATTTGGAAAGAGTATTCATGAACTGAGCGTCAATGACATTGCTTTAAAAATAGGGCTCGTATACCAGAATCCTGATCACCAATTGTTCTGTAATACAGTATATGAAGAATGCGCGTACGCTCTTAGGAACATGGGAATGAAAGAAGATGAAATAAGGAATAGAGTTGAAAAGGTATTAAAGTATTTGGATCTAATAGAGCTTAAAAATACACCACCCTTTTTCTTGAGTAAAGGTCAAAGACAAAGACTAGCCTTAGCAGTAGTACTAGCTATGGAGCCTAAGGTTATAATCGTGGATGAACCTACAACTGGTCAAGACTACATTCAATCACAATATATCATGGACTTCATGAAGAAGATTCATGAAAATGGAAAAACTATAATCATTGTAACTCATAACATGAGGTTAGTAGCCGACTATGCTCAGAGGGTAGTAGTAATGAAAAA
>QMRW01000143.1 GCA_003650785.1 Thermoprotei archaeon
ACAAAATTGTGGTACTGTGCTATTACATACTGATTATTAATTTCATGAAATTAACGCTCACTTACGATGGCTACGGCTAATTGCTCTTCGATAACTCTCTTAATATTGTACTTCGATAATAGATCCTCTAGTATCAATTCTAATATGCTTTCATCTCCAATTGGTATAGGGCTTTCACTAGTTACAGCTTTAATCAAGTACTCCTTTACTGCATTTAACTTGACAGGTACGTAAATCCATTTTATGTTTTTCTTATTCCAATCTAGCTGAGCATCTTTTAGGCTTTATGCCACCTAGCCTTTTCAACTCCCTTCTAGTGCTCTTAATGTCTTCTCACTCTTGTACGCTTATGAAACCTTAACAGCTTCAATAAACCTATAGCTTGGAACGTATTCCTTGTACATTTCCCACAAAATTTTGTATCCTAATACCCTGATTAATGATTTTTCAGAAGATCATTGATTGGATTAAGGTAAGTTACTACATCAACAACTTTAACTGCTATATGGTCTGGATAGAGCTTTTAATAATGTTAAATATTTCGATTGTCTCCTGCTTAATATTCTTCACTTCTTCATCAAGAATACTCATTCCCATACCTTTCTACTAGATGACTATATACTTTATTGTACATCTTCATTCTACTTTTCCACTTAACCCTATTTCATAACTCATGTAATGCTTCACCAACTTGATAATAAGTCTCGTACTTGGTCCCCACAGTAGTACTTCGGAAAGCCATGAATTCTAATGATTATTTCAGTAACTACCTTCTCTCTCAAGGTGCTCTTCCACTTTACCCTCATCTAATTCAATAATCTCCTTACCATTTACGTCATTCTCATTTGTAAGGTTTATGTGATTATCTGAACTCCTATTATTAGACCCTAGCTATTCACCCCCTATCGCTTTCTTCTCTCTATAATCTCATTTCCTACTATTTGTGCTAACTCAGGGAAGGGTGAATGTAATACAGGATTAATTACCGAAGGTGACTGAAAGATCAGCTCTAAGCTTTTGAGTTTTTCTGGACCAGGTGAGATTATGGTGCCCTGCATAGTATCTAACTGAAAAAATCCTATTCAAATACGAGGTCACAATATAATTCTCCCTAGAGATGAGTGAAAGCATCATTCCAAGATCTTACACCTAAGTATCAAGTATTCGCTTATATAATATACAATCGATATCTATTAAAGATCATAATATTTAAGGCTCACCAGAAAAGAGCTACGAGTATACCATATGAAGGAAATAGAATAAATAATATTAGAGTAGGATAATATGGGAAAAAAGAGTTTTTATTATTCTATTGTCTAGGGATCTACATGTGGTGGTTTCTGACCCTCATCGGCCGGTCCAGTTTCACTTATGGTTCCCAGCTCCTCTACTATCGTTATTGTAGGCTCGCACTCAAAATCTGTGTAGTCTATCTCTAGTATTATTGCGGTTACACCCGGCTTAAGGTCTTGAAGTTTGTGAATACCAACTTCATGGATCCACCTACATGCCCAGTAAGTATCCTCTGCGAGCAGACCCCATATTATTAATCCCTTCGTACCATTGCAATACTTTGTACCATTAATATCGCAGTAGGTAGCTATTACAGCATAGCCCTTATCGGCTACTCTAGCATAAGCATTCTTACTCCAGCATGTTAGTGCCAGTATTTTGTTCCTGTACTCATCTACCTCTGTCCTATCCATATTCATTCCAAAGTAGTCCGATATCCCCCATACGAAGAAAGCATCAGTGAACTCGTTGAAGTATTCCGTAACCAGGTTAGCTCCAGGACCTCCTACGGTGATTATGGTCGATCCAGCAACTTTTATTCCACAGATGTAGTCCTCTAGGGCGGGTCTCATAAGGGCGTCTATGTAGTCTGTCCATGCCGTTCCAGGAGGACTAAAGATGTACATGACGTAGGGTATTCTCTGTCCAGCTCTATCCATTCTATCCAAGCCCGTTGTGTTCAGCTCAAAACCCTTGTTCTTTATAGCAGCAGCCACCAAGGATGCTCCTGCAACATCTGGTGTTCTAGCGCCTGGGTCAGTTGCACTTATATCCACTCCAACTACAGTCCAGTTGTAGAGACTGCGGGGTACGTGGGCGGGATTGGTAGCATGACATAGGCTCCATGGGTTAAATATCTGCTTTAGTTGATAATCTATTGCCTCAGTCTCTATAGCATCGGTCCTGTTTCCCATGTTTATATCCTGCGCGTCCTTCCAGTCTACTACTCCGTATACAGTTACCCCTCTGAACTGTAGATCATCACCTTTAGTATTGTCCAGTATGAAATCCCACTCTCCTATGTAGAAGGGTGTCTCTCCTCCAGGCCCCTCCGCATCCAAGTCCATTGAGTGCGGGTCACCTGCACTCAGAGATCTCCACCACATTCCAAATCCGTCTATCTCCCAGTCTGAACAGCTTGGCCAGAAAGCCGCATAGAATACTTTAGCAGCGTCTGGGTTTATTACCTGAGCTACATCAAATGTAGCCGTTGGAGGGCCTTGTGGCATACCGGAGACAGCACAATCGACGTCATTAGTCGTATCGTATTGCCATCCACTATGATATACAGTGTCTTGTCCTTCCGCTACTGTGTCCTCTCCATCTGTACCCTCTGTAAAGAAGTGTGCATACATTACGTATCCGTCTTCAGGATTCCCTAAGTCTACTTGTCCTCTATTACTGAACTGTATCCTAAGTTTATCTCCTGTCTTCCACGGCAGTAAGCTTTTTACATCCTTAATCAATATTACTTGCTTCTTTACCTTGTTGAATATCAGGGTTATGTATATCCTCACTAGGGGCACATCATCCTCGGGATCTAGGTTATCCATGTGGTCAAATATTGTGGTGTTCAAGAGGGCTATGAACCTCCTGGGTCCATTGTATATTATTGTTATGGGCTCTGTTACTGCCGTTCCGTTAGTCTTTCTACCACCATTATGGGCCTCGGTTGTATCTATAGTTCTATCTGGAAGTATCTTGTAGCCTTTATCTAGGAAGTTCTCTAGACCATCATTGTTCGTATCCTCCATTACATGGAGCCATAGCTCATCTGGAGATCCATATCCCGATAGATCTGCAAAGAGGGCTCCAGCCCATATAGTCCTATTGGTGTTCAGCTGATAGTGGAAGTAGGTAATATTTATATACCATCCATTTATCCAGTAGTGCTTGGGTACATCGGTTATCGTCCCTGGTCCCGGTGGAGTGGCGAAGGGATCGACATCATCGTACTCGAGTCCTACATTAGTTGTACTGTCTATCATCTCTCCGAATTTCGAGAAACCTATTTTAAGTGACTTTAGACTATACCCATATCTCGTATAGTAGTCAGTATGTA
>QMRW01000144.1 GCA_003650785.1 Thermoprotei archaeon
AGTTACACAGAAATGTACATAGAGCCCTAGCCTTTCAGCCTCATCTAAAAGCGTTTCTATTTTACTCAAATCAATACGTCCTTCTACCCTTTCATCTAAGCACCAGTGCTCTTGAAATCTGAGTGCATTAAATCCTAAACGCTTAGCGACGTGCATGTCATGGATAAGCTCATCTAGTGGCCTAGAAGGCTCAAAGTAGAACTGAGGGCCTATTGGAAAAACATAATTTTTAAACAACATCCTTCGCTACCTCTAAGACCAATAGCCTTTCTCGATAGTAGGAACAATGTAACTCTAATAAGTTTCTAGGTTTTAGTAAAATGTATAAGCTTAGGATAGAAGCTACAGGATATAAATTTTCTATACATGCTTATTTTTGTTAAGGGCAGTGACAGAAGACTATTATGAGTTGATCTTCTGAAACCTTCTCTAAGTCCTTCCTCAGCTAATCCAACCCTTCCTTGGGTATGTGGCGATATGCATATGGTCTCTGGGATCCTGATGAATTTCCATTACAGCATTTATCTTAACGATACTCACTTCAATCTTCTCTTGAAAGCGACTTTTAGTGTAATTACGTGATAGGTATAAGCTTGTCAGAAGTTGACTTTCTGATGACGACTTTTACGCGATAGCTCTTCTAAGGCCATTTTAGTTATGCCGTAGAGTGGGCTTAGATCTATTTGTAGGGATGGGGCTATTTTCTTCAAGTTACGAACTTCCCTCAGCTCCCTTATCAACGGGTCTTTAAACAGGTCGAATGCTTTTGAGATTTGTCCACCGAACACTATGCAGTCAGGTTTAAATTCCATGGCTATTGGTTTTAGGCATCTGCCTAGGATGAGCCCCACTTCCTCAAAGACTTTGAGGCTATTCCTATCCCCGCGGAAGCCTCTAAACGCTATCTCCTTCACGTCTAACTCCTCGCCAGTCAGCTCCTTATATCTCTTTATAATACCTCTTCTTGAAACCCTATCTTCAAGTATACCTCCTTCATAAGGCAGATTCCATAACCACCCTTCTGGAGGTACTCCCGAACCCTCAGTCACTATGCGGTCATTTACCAAAAAGGCCGAACCTAGACCCATACCTAGTGTTATACCGATGATTCTCTTGCATCCTCTAGCAGCTCCTCGCCAGGCTTCTCCGACAACAAAAGCCCATGAATCAAGTTTAAAGATTATGGGGAATTCTCCTTCTAAGCTCAAACGCTGAGCTATTATTTTCCTTAAGTTCAGACCGTAAAGGGAGGAGAACTTATGTTCCATGAAGCTAATGCCCCTTTCAAGGTCGAAGGGACCTGGTACGGCCAAGCCTATGGCTTTTACCTCAAGCCTCCTTTCACACACGTTACTTAATCCCTCCTCTAGTAGACCTATGAACGGCCTAAGTATCTCTTCTCTTTCACCCATTGAGTTCACAGGAGTAGTTCTAAAAGTTCCTTTGATATAGCGACCCTCAGGAGAGATCAGCGCTAGCTTTATCGAAGTCCCTCCCACATCAACGGCTAAGACGCACGCCCTCCTCAAGGCTCCCTACCTCATAAACGCCTTAACCACCTTACAGGGGCTTATTCCCATGTTCATGAGGAGGTACTCTCCGAAGCAGGCTGGGGCCAAGGCGGTTTCGGAGAAGCATATCTCTAACTTCCTATCAGGATTTAATTTAGACAATATAAGAATGCGTTCTCCATCCACTAAAGTCAGTATGTGGAATTTGCCGTTAGTATTATCGCTAATGCTCTTCAAGAACTCTAATCTATGGATCACTATGCGTAACTCGCCTAGCTCTCCGAGGAAGTACTCAGCCCAAGTAGGCCCAGACCTTATAGGCTTAGGCGTGACCTTGAGGTGTTTGGAGACCCAGCTTGCTCGTTTTGTTGTATCGAGTACTCTGAATGCGTGATACGAGTGTATTGGGCGCAGCTTTCCGTTCAAGTCTGGTCTTAGGTAGTCATAGAAGTGAAAAGTGTATAGGTCAGTAGTATCGCTTATTTCAAGCACTACTTGATTATATCCAGACGCGTGGACAGTTCCAGCTGGTATTAGGAAGAGGTCTCCCTCTCTGCTCTGAATGCTATTCACGAATTGATTGTGGTCGAAGGATATGCCTTTAGTCTCGGCTTCTATGACGGCTTTGCGGAACTCCTCTACGTCGGCTTCATCTCTTAGCCCTAAGTACACTTTAGATCCAGGGCCTGTAGCTACGATGTAGTAGCTCTCATTCTGTCCTATAGGTTCGTTAAAGTTCTCCTTGAGGTAGGAGAGATCGCCGTGAACCTGTATTGCCATATCTCCACCTCCCATTGAATCGTCATAGTTTACCCTAATGGGAAAGTTCCCGCTGACCTTTTCATATGCTTCAAACTTCCCCATGATCCTTTCTGGATGTTCCCATAGAAGGTTGAGGAATGGCATGTTCAAGATTATATCTCCTATCTTGACGAACAAGCTCTGATACGGCGCCATTACCTCATAGGACCAGGCACAGTTTCTCATGGATTTAGGCAGTTTCCTGATTTCCTTAAGCCACTGTCCTCCCCAAACCCCTTTCAAATATATGGGTTTAAGCCTTAGGGGATACTCGGAGAGGATTAGCAAGAGCTTCTCATAGACATCCTTAGGCAACATAATTAAATTCCTAGTGTTGTTACCGTCTAAGTAGAAGTCCATTCGCTTTAGCACTTCCTTCTTATGTCTGTCTAGCACCGGAAAGTCAACATAGTAGAGTCGCTTTCCCACGTATTCCCTACTTCTAGCCTCACCTCTATCTCCCAAATTATTAACTAGACCACCTAAAACCCTCCTTCCTGCAACTTCCTTGGTCACGTCTACGTAGAATACAATATTATATAGGTCTGTGGTGAGCTTGTTAACTGCTCCACAACCAAAACACACGAGTACTTTAGAATTCTCCTTACTATGCTCAATTCTCTCCTTCAATTTCTCTCCCTTAAGGAACATTTCTATTTCTCCTTCGAATATTCGGCCGAAGTGTAGATCACATGTTAGAAATGGTCTAACCATGTTCTCTATGTAATCTGATGGCTTGTAGAAGTCGGTCACATCCAACAACTCGAAGTTTAACTGTAGCTCTTCAAGACTTTCTTTAAGCTTGGAGGTCAAAGCCTTCCACTCAACACCAATGTATCCATCGATGCCCACGATAACTCCTTTATTCTTTAAGATAGCGTCCTTGATAAGGCTTCCAATGCGTTTACATACTTCATTCAAACCTGTTACAATATGCTTTACGACTTCACTAGGAACCTTGGGAGCGTTAATTGCTTTCTTGTCGTCGTAAAAGCTAATCAATACATAGGACATATTTATTAATAG
>QMRW01000145.1 GCA_003650785.1 Thermoprotei archaeon
CTATATCCCTCTCATCGAAGTATCTCTTGTCTATGGCCGGTAGTATGGCTGAGTCTCTATCGGTTCCCAGTACTAGCTGTGTTAGGTCATTTGTCCCTATACTGAATCCATCGAAATACTTGCTGAAGAGGTCTATACAGAGTACTATTGAGGGGACCTCTGCCATAGCCCATATCTTGAAGTCTCTACTACTCTCAAGCCCCTCATCTGCTAGTATATTTATGAACTTCTCCGCCTCCCATAAAGTTCTCACAAAGGGAACCATTACCCATACATTAGTAAGTCCATACTCTTCTCTGACCTTCTTTATAGCTCTGACCTCAAGTCTAAAAGCCTTCTCGTACTGTGGACTTATGTACCTACTGGCTCCTCTCCATCCGAGCATGGGATTATCTTCATGAGGTTCGTATTTCTCTCCTCCCCTGAGTTGGGCGTATTCGTTAGTCTTAAAGTCGCTAAACCTCACTACTACTGGTCTTGGATAGATCTCTCTGGCCACCATAGCAATTCCATCTGCCATAGTGTTTATCAGTTTATCTCCTCTTCCTGTCTCTAGTAGGTACAGTGGGTGGTCTCCTACATAGCTTGCGAAGAGGAACTCTACTCTGAGTAGTCCTATACCATCGAAGGGTAGATCCTTGTAGTCCTTTATCTTCTCGGGTACTCCTAGGTTCATGTACACCTTAGTACCTGCGGGTGGTCTTACTGCCTTTAGTATGATCTCTATAGCTGATGCTAGTTCTGCTAAGGGCATGGCTGTCGGTCTTACCTCTTCTGGTGGCTTCACAGCCTCCTCTAATATACCTTCATAGACTACTCCTGTCTTGGCATCTACTGTATAGTCCTCTCCCGTCTTAAGGACTTTTGTAGCCTCTCTAGTCCCCACTATACATGGTATCCCTAGCTCTCTACTGACTATAGCTGCATGACAGGTCATTCCTCCTTCATCTGTGACTATAGCTGATGCTATTCTCATATAGGGCACCCAATCTGGATTAGTCATGACTGTCACTAGGATATCGCCTTTCTGCATGAGCTTAGCAGCTTCCTCTGGACTAAAGGCTACTTTAGCCTTTCCTATAGCTATCCCAGGGCTAGCTGGTAGTCCCCTCACTACCACCTTAGCTTCTGCTGCCTTGACGGTCTTGATCTCTTCCTCCTTCTTGGCCTCTTCTCTCACACTCCATACTGTCTCTGGTCTGGATTGTACTATAAGGACGCTCTCCGGGAAGGGTAGGTCTTTATCTATCGCCCACTCTATGTCCTGGGGTTTTCCATAGTGCTTCTCTATAATTACACCTAGTTCGGCTAGCTTCTTAACCTCTTCGTCCGTTAAACAGGGTATTTTTCTCCTCTCTGGAGGTACTTCTGCATGTACAGTCTTACCTGTCTTAGGATCTCTTACATACTCCACAGTCTTCTCTACTATTCTCTTCTGTATGATCTCTAGTGTATTCTTATCTACTATCCACTCATCGGGTGTTATCGATCCACTGACTACAGCCTCACCTAGTCCCCAATTACCTTCTATCAGTATCTTGTCCTTTTCACCTGTGACGGGGTGTATAGTGAACATTACTCCTGCTGCTTTAGCATTTACCATTTTCTGAACTGCTACGCTTATCAGTACTTTCTCGTGAGCGAATCCCTTCTCCTCCCTGTAGAATATAGCTCTTGGTGTAAATAGACTAGACCAGCACTTCTGTACCATTTTAACTACTTCATCCTCTCCCTTTACATTGAGGAAGGTCTCCTGTTGTCCTGCAAAGCTTGCATCTGGTAGATCTTCTGCAGTAGCACTGCTTCTAACAGCTACAAATTCCTCTGTTTTTCCACATCTCTTAGATAACTCTCTATAGGCCTTTCTTATCTCCTCCTCTATATCCTTGGGCATAGGTGTGCTCTCTATAAGCTCTCTTATCCTCCTACTAGCCTCTTGGTACTCTTCGGGCTTACCCTCTTTTACAACCTCTTTTATTATTCCATAGACCTTTTCCTTGATGCCTGTCTCCTCTAGGAACCTCTGGTAGGCATATGCTGATACTGCAAAACCTGGAGGAACTGGTATTCCTGCTCTAGTCATCTCTCCCAGGTTTGCACACTTACCCCCTACAAGAGGAACGTCCTCTTTAGTAAGCTCCTCAAACCATAGTATAGTCTTCTTATACCTTTCCTCACTCATATTACATACACCGTATGGCTCATTACACCGCCTTATTTAAGGTTTACACTCCAATGAACTATCTATATGACCTACTTAATAGAGTTTTAGGATCGGTAGAGAATAACGTATTAGACTTTCTAGATCATAGACACTCCTTCTCTCAAGTTTTACTTCTATCTAAGTATCAAATAGGATGGATAAGTTAAATTAAGGGGTGTTCTGGAGAAGAGTTATCTCACGAGAGTAACGGGCCCGCCGGGACTTGAACCCGGGACCTACGGCTCTCCCCTTTCTACCGGAGGCCGTCGCGCTATCCTGACTACGCTACGGGCCCCTTAAAGGAATTGTGAGTGTGAGGTATAAGATTTATGTGTTCACCCTAGAATTGTAATGAGCATGGATCCGTTTACACTCCTCAAGTCCTATATGAGTAGGTACATATCGTGTATTGAGAAACTAGAGGTAGACTACGATAGTGTGGTGGTTCATACTAGTGAGTATAGAAAGCTCAATAGCATACTAAGGGGGCTAGTCGAGAAAGGAATAATCAAAAATTATGACATAAGTACGGGAGTTGTACGGGTAGTTCCATCTATTCGACTTGTTTATGACATTTTAGTGGATGTTATAAGATCCTCTAGGCCTACCTATGGATACCTTGAGGAGAGTAGGGGTACAGTAGTTTTGGATATAGGCGTCATCACTGTGCGTACTAAAACCAACTCGCTTATAAGACCATTCATGGTATCTGAGGTATTACATCGTTCTTTTCTAGCCCGTGGTTTTGAGAGCGAGCCCATTCTCATACTAGACGATATGGATAGAGACTTCTCAATACTACTATGGACATACGATAAGAACATATTCGATTTAATGCCACCACACATACTCGTACCTACTTTAAAGATTTTCTCTGAAATCAGGAAGTTAAAGCGTAGAATTGAAGAACTGAAACAGAAGGGACTTTACAATGAGACTATTAAGCTACTGGGAGAGATCGATAGAAGAGTGGCTGAGCTAGTAGAGTTGAGAGAAAGGTACGGTAGCACCATCGATAAGGTAATAGAAGTTGCGAAGAGAACAGATGATATTGAGGCTGAGTGGAACACTATCTATAGATCTGTACTCAGAGGCTCCTACGATATTAGTA
>QMRW01000146.1 GCA_003650785.1 Thermoprotei archaeon
AGACTTCTCCTAAGGAATTGCAGACTAAGCGATGATATAGGTTTCAGATTTTCCGATAGATCATGGAACCAATATCCACTAACCGCTGATAAGTACTCTCTATGGTTGAGAAATACTCCTGGAGACCTAGTATTAGTAGCTATGGATTATGAAACCTTCGGCGAGCATCACTGGCCAGAGTCTGGAATTCAAGAGTTCCTAGCGTGGTTAATACGTAGGTGTATAGAGCAGGGAATTGAAATGTTGACGGTAAGTATGGCAGGTCTAAAGTATGAGGTTAGAGATATCTACGATATTCCACCATGGCACACAATTAGTTGGGCTGATATTGAGAAGGATACCTCAGCATGGCTTGGCAACCTTATGCAAAAACGATGTTTTGAGATGTATACATGGATAGAGCCCTATGTAAAGGCTATTGGTGGTGAGTACTTGAACTACTGGAGATTACTAGGTACTAGTGATCACTATCACTATATGTCTTTAAAGACTGGCGGTCCTGGAGAAGTTCACTCATACTTCAGTCCTTATACTAATCCCTTCGAAGCCTTCGAGACCTATGTAGAAGCTCTTACATTTCTCATACACTCCTCACTAGTAGAGTATAGGGAACACGTATCTAGATACGCGTGGAGACTGAGGTTACCACCTAGGATGTCTTTTCAATTCTATCTCACTGAAGGTGTACACACCGGATATAGTGCCAGAGGCTTAGATGATCTACTCAGGTTACTTGATGTAGTCCCTCCAGAGAGTTTAGTATATCATATTAGAAGAGGAGATCTTCAGATGTGGATATCAACTACTATCCTATGGCCCGAGCTATCTCATGAAATAGATAGAGTTAGGAAAATCTCCAAGATAGAGCTTCTAGTACGAGAACTTAAGAGGATAGTAGAGAGTGCACGCACGCCTTAAGTATTCTTGCAGCCTCTTCAGGTGATATGGAGACTACGTAGACACTTAACCCTTTCTCAACTCCTGCCCATGTTGATGTCAGAGGTAGGATTTCAAGATGCCAGTGGAAATCAACTTGTGTTCTATTGAGAACAGAGTGTATCCACATGTTGTAATCCTCTATCTTTATAGTGGTAAACAGGGATTTGAGTACTATTTTAAGGGTTTTACAGAAGTCTCTTATTAGCATATCCTCCATACTCCAGGGATTAGGTGTATGAAATCTAGGGATTATCTTTAGCTCAAATGGTACTCTAGGAGCGTACGATGTGACTGTATAGAAGTATTTACTCTTATAGACAAGTCTTTCACTATCGATATTCTCAGGCTTACAATAGAGACATTTCTCCGATTTCTCCCTGAAATACTCCACCTCTTCTCTTATCAATGGAGGTATGAAGCCGAGAGCTATGATTTGAGAATGTGGATGTATTATGGATGCTCCACCTAATATACCCCTATTCCTAAACCATAGTATGTGCTTTATCTTCTCATCTTCTGCAATTTCCCTTATTCTCCTAAAAGTGGTCTTGAATACCAAAGTAAGATGATCTAATGTTAGATCCTCCAACTTCGTATCATGTTCTCTAGTCTCTATGACTACTTCATGGTAGCCGTAGCCCTCACTATAGGTAGACTTCGGAGAGACTATTGGGTACTTATTAGGAACTATTCTCACAATCCAGTTCTTTACTCTATGTTCATTTTTATCTCTTTCATAAATCAATTTCCCATTTATCCTTTTCAATAGTAGTGTGGAGGGAGGTGTCATTAATTCATTTCCAGGGCAAAAGGGACATTTTTTAGTATCGATTTCTACTCGAGCGAATTTGTACTGCTTAGGCCTCCATGCACGAGTAAGTGATATTATTGAGATTATTCTAGGGTTTATAGGATCTCTTCTTATCTCTATTCCCATGCAATCTCTCCTATGAAAGAACTTCTTCATATACTTTTATTGTTCTCTCAGCAACTTTAGTCCATGTAAACTCCTCTAGCACTCTTCTCCTTCCATTCTCTCCCATCCACTCTCCTCGTTGAGGGTCGTCTAGAATACAATTTATTCCCCATGCTATATCAGCAGCATCGTAAGGATTTATGTGTATACCACACTGCCTAGGTCCACTAGGAATGACTATCTCTCTAAAACCACTTACTCCCCTAGCCCCTACTACCAAGGGCTTTGCCATAGCCATAGCCTCTAGAGCTACTATACCAAAGGGTTCGTAGAGACTTGGGAATACTGCTACATCACAAGCTGCATAGTGTTTAATTCTCTCTTCCTCACTCACAAACTCAAATCTCAATTTCACTTTATCTTCGAGATTTAAGCTATTGACTAGGTTCTTTATATGTTGTTCAAGCTCACCTTTTCCGAGTACTACTAACTTCGTATTCGGATGCTTACTAAGTACGTGGGGCATAGACATTATCAATTTATCCACTCCCTTTACAGGAGCCAATCTCCCCACATACAGTACCATGAACTCATCGTACTCTATACCGTACATTGCTCTAATTTGCTCTCTCTCCTCATCGGATACTCTGGATGGATTATACTTCTCTGGATCCACACCATTCCAGATAACTCTTACCTTTTCAATAGGATATCCCAGCATAGCTAGTTCTTCTTTCATAGCATTGGATACTGTCACTATGATATCAGCATCATTTGCTCCCTTTTTCTCGAGTTCTATTATAGTCTTAGATCCATTACCTAGAGTTCTACCCTGTTCCGTGGAGTGTACATGGAAGATCATTGGTACTCTCAGTTCAGACTTAGTGATAATTCCAGCTATTATTGATAACCAGTCGTGGACAGAGAGTATATCGAATTTTCTAGACTCTCGCTTAATCAGGTCATTGATTAGTTTCGATGCTGATAATATGTTATATAGGAAGATTTTTGCAAAAAAGTCAAGTCCAGGCCCCCACCTCCTTATATCCTCAGCAACTACATCGGGGAGTACTCTAGAGACGTCTACCAATAGTGGTCTATGTATCTCAACGCCAGCTATGAGCTCCCTGGTCTTAAGATTACCTGGGTTAAGTGTTAAGACGGTTACAGTATGTCCCATTTTCACGAGTTCTCTAGTGAGGTACTGTGCATATGTTCCCAAGCCTCCAACCACTCTGGGAGGATACTCCCATACAAAGAACGCTATATCCACACCATCACCTTGCCTTAATATGTATTCTTAAAATCGCCTACATTTAAAGATATCTGATAGATCTGAACCTAACTACTTCTATATAATATGGGCATGTAGAGGGAAGTATATCCATTAATACTAGTCGTAAGTGTATCCCCTATGATCTCTTCATGAGGAGATTTAATAG
>QMRW01000147.1 GCA_003650785.1 Thermoprotei archaeon
GACTTCTCTGAAAGGCTCTGCATAGATAGTCTTTACTATATCTGCACCCAATTCAGCACCTATCCTAGCAGCTAGTTTAACACTTTCTACACTCGATCCTAACTTAGTGCTCGGAATAAATTCACCTACTACAGGCACTCCCCAGAAGTCACTCTCATCTACTACCTTTCCAAAGAGTCTTATAGCCTCATCGTAATTATCACCTCCCACATATACTGTGAAGGCTACTCCATCTGCCCCCAGGACTAGAGCCTCTTCGATAGAGGAGGTGAGTGTTTCAAATTCAGATCTTCCCGCCAATGTCCCTGAAATTCTGAGTATTATACCTACTTTCTTAGAGCTTCTGGAGATTTTATCTATGTAGTACTTTAGTATACCCTTGTTTACTAGTATCGAGTCTACACCATTTTCAATAGCTATCTTAAGTGTATGCCACGGGGATTCTATACCTTTAATGGGACCCATATAGGCTCCGTGATCCATTGGGAATACTACACTCTTTCCAGAGGAATCTAATATCCTACTTAGACGTATACGTTTTCCCCAGCTCATACAGTTTAAAGAGCGATGGAGGTATTTAATAATAAAGGGTAAATTGGGTGGAAAATTGAGAGAGATAATATTAACTAGAATGACATGGGAGGATGTGAAGAAGTGTGTTACAGAGAAGAGCATAGTCTTAGTACCTGTCGGTTCGATAGAGGAACATGGTCCACATTTACCCTTATTGACAGACTCTATAATTGTTGAGGAAGTAGTCAAGGAAACTGCTAAAAGAGTAATTAAAGAGGGAATTCCTACTTTAGTAGCACCTACTATAGCTTTTGGCTATAGTTCAAGAGATGTCATGAAATTTCCGGGGACCATAGCACTGAGGATAGATACGTTTATAGATCTTGTATTCGACTATCTCACTAGTCTGATTCATCATGGCCTTAGGAGGATACTTGTCGTAAACTCTCATGGACAGAACTATGGAGCTTTGAGAGTAGTTGCTAGGAAGATCTATGAGAAGACTTCAGTTCCTATAGCCATAGTACCCCTCTGTACGCTACTTGCTAGAGAAGTAATCATGAAGTACAGAAAGTCGGATCTCGGAGGAATACTACATGCAGGGGAAGTTGAGACTTCAGTAATGCTTTACCTCGAGAAGGAGCTTGTAAAGTTAGAGAAAGTTTCTAGGGAGGTCACAGTACCTCCTTCGCCTATTCTGGGAGGTGACGCCATGCTCAGAGGCAAAATCTTTCTGACTACATGGAGCTATTGGAGGAGTGAAAAGGGTATTCTAGGAGATCCTACAGTTGCTCGTGAGGAATTTGGGAAAGTAGTATTCGATAAGATTGTAGAGGAGTTAGTAAGTATAGTCAAAGAGCTTTACTTTAAAGTATTCCCAAAAATTGAGGAATCATAACCTGAGAAGACGGCTAGAATAATGGCTGATAACTGAGGATAGGTGAATCTCTCTACTAGGGGACTTCCAGTGTTTGAGTAGGCTTTACGCTATCCCCTCATCTGCTGGTTTGCGAACAGTTCCGTTCATCCTAGTAACTCATTAAAACCTAGACTGTATTGACACCTATGTTTAAAATTTCGATTATGGATTAGCCTTACGAATCTGTTAAGTATTTGATAGACAAGTGTGGGTATTGATAGATAGTGGAGTACTCTATAAGTAGAATGGTATTCTAAGTGATATGCTTAAACTTCGAAAATACTTCATCTACCCGCTCCATGTGTGGAGTGAGATTATGAAACTCCGAAGGGAACAGGTAGTTAAATACAGAAATATGGTCTAGTATTAGATTGACAGTTGTGTGGATCTATAAATGTCCATCTTAAAAGTGTGGTTTTCCTCCCTCTTCAATTATCTCCTATAGAGTAGTGATCAAAAAGATTATCTCTCTATGGAAGATGCAGATGGAGAGAGCGGAGTTATCACGAAAGAGAGTAAGGTGATGGTAAACCTCCAACAAATCCCAAGTAGTTAATAGACCAAAACCCACATCTACCTACAAAGGGCTATTAACCATAAACCTCGATAAGTTTAAAACCTGCCTTTACGCTATTATGAGGATCGATATGAAAAGTAGATCCCACCATAAGGTAATTCCACATTCAGGTCACCATGAGCCGCATAGGAAGCATGAGGAGTATTACAGGAGAAGACTTATAGTCTCATTATTGCTTGCACTTCCATTAGTTTTACTAGTAAATCCTCTAGTAAAGCCTCTACTAGAGCTTATACTTTCTCGTACATTAATCCCTGGATTAACTTTACTTCTGATGTCAACTATGTACTTCTATGGAGGATGGCCTTTCCTCAAGGGGATGTATGAGGAGGCTACTCGTAGAAGACCCGGCATGATGACTCTAGTCTCTTTGGGCATTACAGCTTCGCTAGTCTATGGTTTTATTGAAGTACTCTTAGGAAAATATCCCACTATGAGTGGAGAATTGGCATTCTTAATATTGGTCATGCTTACTGGACATTGGATTGAAATGAAGCATAGTGCTAGTGCCTTTAAAGCACTAAAAGAACTCGCCTCATTAATTCCCTCTCATGCCACTCTTATAACTAATGGAGCATTAACTGAAGTTCCTCTTAGCAAGCTTAAAGAGGGAGACCTAGTACTCGTTAGACCTGGTGAGAGAGTTCCAGCAGATGGCCTTATAGTGAGTGGGAAAGCCCATATGGATGAGTCTCTTTTGACGGGGGAGTCCAAGCCTATACTTAAGAAGAAAGGGGATAGTGTTCTTGGTGGATCGCTCAATCTAGATGGTGCTATCACTATAGTCATTGAGAAGACTGGAGAAAGGACATTTCTAGCTCAGGTGATGAAATTAGTCGAACAAGCATATAAATCAAAGACTGCTATTCAAACTATTGCTGATAGAGGAGCTATGTGGTTAACAGTAGTAGCCATTATAGTAGCAATAATATCTCTTGTATACTGGTTGGAGTACGACTTCAGATTTGCAGTAGAACGTATGGTAACTATTCTAGTAGCAGCTTGTCCACATGCCTTAGGAATAGGTGTCCCCCTAGCTGCTATAGTCACTTCGTCAAAAGGAGCTAGAAGAGGAATACTCATAAGGAATAGACGGGCCTTTGAGCGTGCAGTAAAAACCGACACAGTAGTCTTCGATAAGACAGGTACTCTAACCGAAGGAAGGCTCTCTGTAAGGGAAATAGTCTCTCTAGGTGGAGTTAAAGTGGATAGAATTATAGAATTGGCAGCAGCTGTTGAAGCTCTCTCAGAACATCCAATAGCCCAAGCGA
>QMRW01000148.1 GCA_003650785.1 Thermoprotei archaeon
GATCAACCGGAGTTACGGCCGCAGGTTTTGCTAGCTTCAGCAGTACGTTTGACGGGCTACCGATCACCTATATCATACCCGAGTACCCCCTCGCAGGGTGTTTGCTCCCCTCGGGCACTCATTATGAATGTGCCCGCAACTGGAGGCCGCCCCCTCATCTCGAGGCGTACGCCTTCCTTAGGAGCGGGCCGCCGGAGTTGCGGATCCATAAGTAGTATCTATTAACTTACTTATAACTTTTACCTCCTATTCTACATATACAACTGATGGATATATGGTTCTGTGTAGAAAGATTTAAGTCTTCATGATATCTATAGAGATTGACTGGGGTGTATAGAACAGGGCCCGTAGCTCAGCTCGGTTAGAGCGCTTGCCTGATAAGTACATCTCAGTGAGCAAGAGGTCCCGGGTTCAAATCCCGGCGGGCCCACTATTCACTAAAATTATCCAGAAACAGCTCGTATCAGTAGTTAGTTCTTATCTTAAACTCTGCCTTCTTACCGAGGTTCCAACTACTTAATGGTCTATAATAGCCTACTATTCTGCTCCAAATATCGGTTACTCCACCACATCGTGGACATTGTTCATATAGTCCTACTATGCTACGTCTGCAGTTTCTACATACGGATTGAACTGGTGTTATACTGAAGTATACTACCTTGGTTGTTGTAGCTATTCTATAAACTAATTTCTTTAAAGCCTCTATATCTGGTAGTTGTCCTAGGAAGAGGTGCATCATTACTCCTCCTGTAAATACCTGCTGTACTTCACCTTCTAGCTTTGCTCTCTCCATAATCGACAGTTTAGCATAGTAGGGGACTATACTATTGGAGTAGAATGGTACTCCGTCTACTATGGGAATGGCTAGGTGCTCTCCATTATTTGACCAGTCAAGTACTTCGAGATCTCTACTAGCTAGTCTATATGCTGCTGACTCGGCTGGTACTTCTTCTACATTGTATAGGTATCCATCTAGCTCTTCATACTCTCTTGCATATTGATCTACGAGTGATACCATTTTCTTCTCTATACTTATGGCTTCTATCACTCTTCTCCAATCGAGAGAGGACCATAGTGTTGGGTCGTTCATAAAGTTAGCTGCTGCCTCTGGGAGTCCTACTAATCCGAAGGTGTTATAGTGTCCTTCGAGATTACCCATGTAGCTCTTTGTTAGTGGCATTAATCCTGATGCTAAACTATGTTCGTATCTAGCCCTCCAGGTGAGTAGGACTTCCCTAGCTACCTCTAGTCTCTCTTGGAGTAGCTCTTCAAACTTGCCCCAATCTCCTTTACTGAGTGCGGCTATTCTTGGTAGGTTTATAGTGACTACGCCTATACTACCTGTAGCATCCGGTAGTGCCCAACTCCCCCAGGCTCCTCTACTTCTTCTTATGAGCTCCTGTACCTCTTCCAGGTCTACTTTAAGTAGGGATTGTCTATGATTGTTTACTCTTAGTGTATCTATAGTCAGTCTACAACACATAGCATAGAGAGCCTCTACGTTAGAGGAGTATCCATTAAGTAAATATGCTGTACCTCTATAGGCTAGTGCTTTAAATATTAAGTCTACTAAGTCTCCCCATTTCCGTCCCCTCCAGTCGAAGTCCTGTGTGACCATTATAGTAGGTATGGGGAATGTGAAGGGTTGTGAAAGAGCATCTCCTTCTAAGTATAGTTCCATGAGAGCTCTAGTTACGTCTATTGCTCGATCTATGTAGTCACCTAGTGTTCCTACGGTACTCCCACCAACTATAGCATCTCCATTAAGTATATCCCTGCAAGTATCCAGTACTAGTGTTATATTAGTGAATGGACTTTGATACCCTGCCCTGCTGGGATAATTCAATTCAAAGAGCATGCTTTGGAGTACTTGTTTGACCTCTGTAGGGGCTAAGTTATCTTTGGCTATGAAAGGTGCTGTATACAGATCGAATGCTGAGATAGCTTGAGCTCCAGTCCACTCTTGAGCTGTTTGGAAGAAGAAATTGACTAAGTGCGAGACCGCTGTATCTAGATGTCTAGCTGGTCTTGAGACCACAGTTTGAGATCTAAGCCCTCTTCTAAGAATATTAGCGTAGCTCCAACCTACACAGTAAGGTATCCATAGAGAATATGGTAGCTTATGTATGTGAATATCTCCATTAAAATGCATCTTCACAGCTTTCTCCGGTAAGTATTGAGATAGTATATTAGGGTACTTTAGTGTCTTATCGAGAAGAAAGTCGAGGAAGTTACTGAAAGATCTATTAGAATTAGCATTTTCATCGACTTCCCAGTCAGACTTGGAGAGATACTCCTTCTCTATGGATACTATGTCGATACTCTTTGGTTCCTCTTTTAAACTGTATGCCTTCAAGCGATGAGCACCTAGAGAATAATCTACCTCGAGAGTAATGTTAGCACACTCAGACTTAACTGAAAGTAATTTATAAAGCATACATTTAAGTATTAAGCAGTAAGTGCCTCTATTACAAAAGTTAGAGTAATTAATATCTAAACAGGAAGGGTACTCCACCTAGGCTTGAGTCCTAGACTTTTGATTATCCTAGCCAATCCCTCTCTAGTAACCTTACCCTTTTCATTAACTACTTCTTCCCTAAGTGGTACTACTAGATATCCCTTATAATATCCACTCACATTTGCTATATAGAATATGTGTATTGCTAGTATCAGTAGGTTTAATTGTCTACTTGTGAAATTTCTCTCTAACTCCATAGCCTCTTCGAAATCTATATCAACTCTCCTCAGTAAAGACTCAAGCAGTCCTCTAGGGTCTTCATCCATGGCTTCTAGTACATCTTCCAGAGCTACTCCTTCCTCTCTTAGAAAGTCTTTAAGTGCCTCTTTCAGGGTTATAATTCTCCTCGAACTCATATATCCTTACCTTCTCTGAGTAATACTATGTTCAGTAAAATTAATTCTCTCCTTCTCTATACGAGTGCTAGTACATACACTGTTAAGCTAAGTATAGTAACTATGGAAGAATCTGTTTGATGATGATAAGTACATAACTTAACTAGAGAATTTTTGAGTTAGTTTTTTCAATCTAAAATCTATTTCCAAGTCTTTTATTTTTCAATACCTTTATTTATGTAAACATTGCTAGATATCAAGGTATGGAGGTGGTAATGTGAGTGCTATCTGCCCGTACCTGTACAGAGATGAAAAGGGAATGTTTGTATGCTCAGTGACCGGTAAGACCATAGA
>QMRW01000149.1 GCA_003650785.1 Thermoprotei archaeon
CTGGCTAAACATGGATAAGTATGGTGAGCTTTTGCTATTCTCTCCCATAAGGTTTCTCTAGGCTCAATAACACTTCCTATCAGTTTCTCAGCAATGTGCCATGTCGAACCACAAGGAGCTCCCCGTATGACTTTTACATGCCTAATAACTCCTCCCTTCACCTCAATTTCCAGTTTCGCTTTACCGAAGTATTCAGCAAATTCATCAATGTACTTATTACCTGTTTTCATTAGTTCACACAGAGGTTTCGGGAAAGCGTACGCTATTCCTAGATCCTCGAGCTCATCTGATATTTGTCGTCTTAGTCCTGGAGGAACCCATCTTGGATCATCCACAGCCACTATGACCGCTTTAGCACGTGATCTTTTTGCTATGGATGGAATCAACATTTGAAGTTCCTGCGGAAGTCCTAATGAAAGTACCAGATCACACTTAGGAATACTCCTAGGTAGATATGTACTTGGGATGTCATCAAGGAGAGTTTCGAGTGAAGGAACTTGTGAAAATTCATGAATTCCCCAAATCCAGTGGGAAAATCTCCTATAGCATATGTTCTCAATAATACGTCTACCATACTCATCATCCCTCATAATTAGAGCAAATATTCTGACCATAGCCTCACTCTAGTCTATAGTTTACATGAAAAATAATAATTATAATGCACTAAAGGGATCATACTGATAGTTCCAGGTATACTCTAACTTCAATAAGTGTAATCATGTTTTTAAAAAGACAGGTTAACTATATCTGGTGGCCAAGTGTTAAGCAAAATCTATAAAGAGAGAGTTAGGCGTTTTCAAAATCTTATGCTTGAGAACAATATAGACATAGTACTTATTCGAACTCTATCATCTTTTGCATACTTTACAGGTATTAAATGGCTTAGGCCTGCTTTGATAATACCAGTGGAGGGAGAGCCGATAGCCTTTATCTTTGAAGACGAAGTATCAGATTTCACAAGAAGAAGTTGGGTTAAAGAGATTAGAACCTGGCGTAGAGTTGAAGATCTTATGAGAGGTATCAGCGGATTCATAAGGAGGTCCGGATCTAAAATTGTAGGGTTCGACTATAGTATAGAAAGAGATGCTTACGTTTTATTCTTTGAAATGTTTAAAAAACTTATTAGAGGAGTAGAGGTAAGAGATGTACACGGATTGATCATGCAACTTCGTATGATTAAGGATTTCTATGAGATCGAGCTAATAAAGAAGGCTTCTAAAGCATGTGTTAAAGGTATGGAAGCAGCAGTAAATGCTATAGACATTGGAAAGAGTGAATTGGATATAGCCTCCGAGGTTCTATATGTACTAATGAAAAGCGGATCAAGACACCCTCTAGTATACGTAAATGCAGGTCCATCTATAAGAATACATGCAGAACCACTTACAGATTCTACTGTTAGAAAAGGATATCCCGTAGAGATAGTGATTGCAGCAGATTATGAAGGATATTACTCCAATATAACTAGGACAGTATTCGTAGGATGGACTAATAGAGAACAAAGAGATATTATGAATACGTACTTAGGTGTACATAGTTTTGTAGAGGAGAATTTAATACCTGGAAGAAAGCTTATCGATATACAAGAGAAAGTGAGGGAACTATTTGAAAAGAGGGGATATGGAAGGAATTTCGTACTTGGATTCGTTCACGGTGTTGGACTCCTCATTGAAGAGGACCCTATAACGACCATAGTGCCACCTCATCGTTATTATACTATTTCCGAAAATATGGTACTAGCAGCTTTACACTCTCCATTGACTATCCCCGGAGTAGGAGTGATAAAGTATGAGGATACTTACGTGATAGAGAAGGACGGAGCAAAGAGAATTACAGAGTATGAATACGAGATAGTAAAATAAATCTCACTTAGATGGAGATAATTTTTTTATCCCCTATCTTGTATTACAAGAGTCTAAATTAATACCCTTAGGTCGGGGTCATATAGATATACATAAGAAGTTTTGGGATCGTAATGTATGGCTATTGCTTTTAGACAAACGCCTACATCTACAGCCTTCCTAAGTAAGCTATATAACTGTACATCCGCATCCCTATTAGGTTTAAAGGCAGTTACACCTGGGATTCCAGCAACAAACAGTATAATACCTCTACCACCACTGCTCACAAACTTCATCAAATCTCTCACGTGTCTTCTACCTCTAGGAGAGGGGCAGTCTGGGTACATGGCGTACTCCCCTTTTCTCATAACAGCACTCTTCATCTCTAAGTACACTTCACCTTTTTTACTCGTTAGTAGATAATCTATCATGGAACTGTTAAGTCTTACATTCCTCTTCAGAATCCTATATCCCTTAAGCCATGGAATAGCACCTATACTGATGGCTTTTTCAAAGCATCTCATTTGAATACGAGTATCCACTATGGCTCCAAGTTCATGATACTTGATCGCAAATAATCTATGACTGGTTTTCCTAGCAGCCCTACTTCTGATACAGAAACCTCGTCTACCCCTAGTGAGGAGTTCCTCGAGCCTACCAGTATTATTTATGTAGGCATAGTAGACGGTCTTATCTATCTCAATCTCTACAACAAATCTATTTACACGTTTTATAATTGTACACTCCAAAACCTCGCTCATTCCCATGAGCTTTTCCATAATAATACCTCTCTAGCGATCATAATAATAACATTAATTATCGGAAAAAAATATTAACTAAACTCTCCAGAGTCCATGAATATTGCAGTATGCCCTTACTTTTACCTTCTCAGTCCTTACTGTAAACTCGGCTTCAGGGAGATCTCCCGGATTAAAGAACTTTCTATGGACTCCATTATCTGTTATAACTTCTATCCACTCTATGTAGTGATCCTTTTCCATAGGGTGGGTTATTGATCCTACTTTTACTTTTATGGTATCATCTTCCTTTTCGATTAGTGGAATATGCTTCTCTTCGCCGACTCCTCCAGTTTTCTCTACCAGTAATTCCATGGGTTGATTACAGCATACTAAGGGCCCTCTTCCTGTGTGTAGTATCTCTACTATATTTCCACATATATTACACTTGTATACTTGTCTTAGCTCGGTCATTTTTATCAGTACTCCTCACACTTTACCATAAAGTAACTCCTAGGATGTTTGCAGGAGGGACATTCTTCTGGAGGCTCTTTACCATAGTGGACATATCCACACTCCATACACACCCACCAGACATCTTTATCTTTCTTGAAGAC
>QMRW01000150.1 GCA_003650785.1 Thermoprotei archaeon
CGTTATACGGTTTAGGTCTGTGTTCTTTACCTAAGATTATGTCCTTAAAGAGAGAGAGGACTTCCTCTTTATCTACTGGACATCCATACACATAGTAGTCGACTTTTACAAACTTATCTAGTGAATATGCTGTGTATTTCCCTACTCTCGGTATTTCTACATCCGCTTCCTCGAGTCCAAAGTCCTTTACTATAAACCTACCCCCATGACATGCACAATCTCCGAAGGCTACTAGGATCTCGCTATTTAGTCTAATTTCCTTCAGTCTTTCCTCTTCCTCCTTCGACATTACCGCACCTTCAATTATCGCTACGTCTGCTTTCTTCACTCCCTCCATTCCTAGTAGTCTACAGGAGACTACATTTATGTTCTCGAAGAGCTCCAGTATTATGTCCTCTAGGTTCAGTAATTGTACTAGACATCCCTCACAGGATGATAGACTGTAAATTCCTACTCTTACTTTTTCTTCCCCCATATGCATCACCTATATAGCGGTTTCTATAAAGTTTTTAATCTCCCTATAACTGAATACAGGACCTTCTTTACATACATATCTACCACTCACTGTACAGTGTCCACAGAAGCCCATTCCACATTTCATTAATCTCTCAAGAGATAGGAATATTCTATCTCCACTGAATCCAAGTTCCACTAGCTTCTTTGTGACGAAGTGCATCATTATGGGAGGCCCACATTGTATTGAGTATGTCTCTTTAGGATCTACTTCTATTTCATCAAAGAGTACTGTCACTACTCCTACCCTCCCTTTCCATTTCTCATCCCCTCTATCTACTGTAAGGTGTACGTCTATAGTATTCTTCCACTCTTCTAACTCTCTTTTATAGACTATATCAGAGGGGGTCCTAGCACCATACAACAGTATAACTTCTCCATAGTCCTTACGATTAGCTAGTATATATTCAATCACAGGCTTAAGTGGTGCTATACCTATTCCTCCTCCTATCATGAGTACATTCATTCCCTTCATCTCCTCTATAGGCCAACCTCTTCCAAAGGGACCTCTAACTCCCACCATAGCTCCTTTCCCTAGCTTAAATAGTGCAGAGGTTAGGATTCCCACCTTTCTCACAGTAATCTCAAAGTACTCCCTATTTAGAGGAGAGGAAGTTACCGAGAATGGAGCTTCTCCATAGCCGAGGACAGAGAGTTCAATAAACTGTCCAGGGGTAAATGTGAACTCTCCTTCTCTGAGCTTCAATCTGAAGGTTCTAGTATCTGGTGTCTCCTCTCGAACTCCCTGGATTACCGCTATATTAGGAATATATGGATTGCTCATAGGCCTGTCACCTCTCTAGCTATCTCCATAATGTTTATGTTAGCAGGACATGTTTCTATACAGCGTCCACATCCCACACAGGAGAACATCTCTATCTCATCTACAGAATAGCAGTACTTATGGTATACTCTCTGTTTAACTCTTGAGGGTCTCTCCTTTCTGAATACCAGACCTCCAGCAACTCTAGTGAAACTTATAAAGTGACAGGAATCCCAGACTCTTACCCTTTTTCCACTCTTTAGATCTAGATTGGGATCATCATATACGTCAAAGCATATACAAGTAGGACAGACAAAGTTACACTTACCACAGGCCAGACAAGATTCCCCATATTTATTCCACATATCCGCTTCAAAGTTTTTGAGCATTGCTTTATACAATCTATCGAGATCTGGAAATGGCTCTTTTTTCATATCAGACTCAACTTTTGATAGTATCCTTCTTCTCTCTTCTAGATCCCCAGGTGAAGCACTTCTGAAGAGGTCTATATTGTGATATACTAGCCTCCTACCCTTATCACTCCCTATTTCTACCAGGTAATAATCGCCCAGATCGGTTAGTAGGAGGTCGAATCCATTCTCTATACCAGGTCCGCTTCCCATATAGACACAAAAGCAGTATTCCAGAGCTACATTACATGTTAATCCTAATATGAGAGTATTTTTTCTACGTAGTCCATAGTAGGGGTCATTGAATTTTCCGAAGAATATTTTGTCTAGGATCTTCAGACTATGAATGTCACATGGTCTAATGCCTATGAAAATTCTCTTTAATCCCTCTAACTCCTCGCTTCTATCGTAGATGAAGACATCTCTGGTGGTTATCTCATAGGTGAATAGTACTTCCTTCTCTGGAAGGAAGAAGCGTTTAGGGGGGAGTTGAGATCTTCCCGTGTACTCTAGATCTGCTTCATGGGCATTTGCTATCATTTCATAGAATACCCTTCCATTCCTTCTCACTGGGGCTATTACCTGGAAGTTTTCCAGGAGTCTACCTATGAACTCTTCTGTGAAATCTTTAAGTAGACTCCTTACTTCGATCATCCTTCACCTGTTAGGGGATTATCCCCTACTTAAATACTTAACATCTCTCAAAGAGGAGTATAATAAAAGATTTATTGATAGCCGGAGTTTTATTAGCTGGTCTTAAAAGTGGAGGCACTCGTACTACTCAAAGTGCTGATAACAACGGTACCAATAGGTTTTGTAGCAGCTCTAATAGGCATAGGTGGTGGCTCTCTTATAATCCCTATTCTTGTAACGTTTTTCCAGATTGACATAAAGGAGGCTATAGCCGTAAGCATAGTGATGGTTATTGCCACTAGTATCTCCGGGAGCTCTAGATATTTGAAACAGGGTATAACTAATGTACGGCTTGGAATATTTTTAGAGCTCACAACAGCCATAGGTGCCGCCGTGGGCGCTGTGATGACTACTCTAGCGCCTTCATACCTCCTCTACTTACTACTTTCTATCCTACTATACTACCTTTCCTTTACCCAAATTAGAACCAGTAGATTAGAATTTGAGAAGGTAAGGTATGAGAAGTTCACACTACTAGAGGAAGATAGTATAGCAAGATTCCTTCATCTATCGGACAGATACTATGATAGGGCCGAAAGAAAGTATATAGACTATAATGTATGTAATTCTTTCAAAGGACTTGTTTCCTCATTTATGGCAGGTATATGTTCCGGAATGCTAGGCATAGGTGGAGGTGTATTGAAGGTTCCTATCATGAATATTCTCATGAATATTCCTATGAAGGTGGCTATTGCTACTAGCAAGTTCATGATGGGGATTACTGCATCAACAGGAGCATTAATATACCTGATGACTGGATATGTAAACCTAGAGCTCGTATCATCTACTGTCCTAGGCGTCGCCATAGGA
>QMRW01000151.1 GCA_003650785.1 Thermoprotei archaeon
TGAATGAACTTATTGTATGGAGGATTTAGATAGGTTGTGAAGAACTCCCTTCTCCAGTCGATGGATAGTCCATATCTCTGAAAATCTCTCTTCCAAGCCTCCTTGAAGAAGAAGACCCAGTACTTAGGATCTTTAAACTTAGGTATATCTTCATCAGATATCCCCATCATTTTCAGGATTTCTACTTGTCTGGGATCTCCCTCTCGAATCCTAAGTGCTGCTGCTACTATTGGACTTCCTGTAGCATGCCATCCCTGAGGGAAGAGTACGTTAAATCCCTTCATTCGTTTATATCTAGCTATTATATCTACCCTTAGTACAGTAAATGCTGAGCCTAGGTGAGGGTATGCATTTATATATGGATATGGAAATGTCACGAAGAATTTTGGTTTTTCTCCAGGATCGGCCTCGAAGATCTTTGCTTCACTCCACTTCTTCTGCCACTTCTCTTCTATCCTCTTGAGAAACTCCACTCTTTCTCTATCAACCTTGGGTTCAATCTTCTGAATAGCAATAATTGTCCCCAGAACTCGTAGAAGTTGGAGGAAATAAACTTTTCCCTTAAACAGGATTCAATTTCATGGTCATACTTAAAGCAATTGATCTTGGCTGTATTAGAAGAGTAGGATTAATTTCATTCGCAGGTATAGATTAGTGAGGGTATGACTTTGTGATAAGTTATATTAGATCTCCATACCTTCTATGGTACCAATTTCCTACTAATAGGATCTACTACATAGCCTAGTTGCTCAAGTAGTGCAACTCCCATAACCGGTGTATCCTTATCCTCTCCAAAGACAACTGTGATTCCTCTGAACTTATTCTCATATTCCACTACAGCTATACCATATTTCCTTCTAACTATGACTCCTCTGAATACTTCTACATCCATTTCCTCGATAGGCTTTATTTTCAACTCCTCTAGCACTTCACTAGGAATTACAGTATGGATAGATCCGCTATCTACTAGAAGCTCAACTTCTTTACCATGTGTAAGATCGACTGTATTGTAGATCCTCACCCTTACATAAACTCTTCCCGCACTACTTCTACCTCTTTCCCTCTTCTGTGCATGGAAGTATTGAGGATTAATGAAAATCTTTGGATTTTAAATTTTGGCTTCTAAGTTTGGGATTTCCTAATTTTAAAATAGAACAATATCAATACTAAAGCAATAATCGCGATAGCTATAGGTAGGAGTAGTCTAAGTCTACCCACCTCCTTTACTGATTCCTCCTCTAGCAGTTTGTAATGTTTAATAGCGCCTATTAACTCGTCAACCCTACAGAACACTACTTGATCTCCATACTTCTCCTCTAGTTTTCTCTTGATATCTATCAGATCCTCGATTTTTGGATAGTACCATAGTCCTATACCGGCTATTATGAATAGAGGCCTTTTAGATTTAGAGTCTATGTACTTTACTAAGGCTTCATATAGTGTCTTGGGATCTCCCATATATCTGGGTACGATCCAGACTTTATCATCTACAAACCAGTAATCCTCTTCAAACTCTGGACCGAATCCAAAAGAGAACCCTTCCACATTGAGTATTTTTGAGTAAAGTCGGAATACTCTCTCATCCTTTTTATTGTGATTACTAAACGCTACTACCTTTAGTGAGCATCTATCCAAGTACTTCTGTCCTCTACGTAAGTATTCCTCAAGGTATGGAAAGTCAGAGGCTCTGATCCTTCCTCCTACATGAGCTGAGAAGAAGTAGTCATTAGGAGTCCTAGTCTCATAATAGTATTGTACTATTCCTGGACAGAAATCTGTGACTATAGGATCTAACCACCAGTTAACGGGAACCTCTCCTCTTCCCTCACTTAACCACATTTCATAGTAGAAGTCCTGCATCACGTTGAGCCCTAGATCTGAAACTGCAAAGGCTATGTAGATCTTGTCTGGATCTACCTCTACTTCAAATCTATGCTCCTGTCTATACTCCTTTTTAACTGGTATTTTGGAATGAAAGGAGAAGTTAGGAGAGAGAGTTGTAGCCAATAGATTGAGTAGACCATACTTAGATGTTAGGGATACCCATGCTCTCTCCCACTTCGGGTGCTCTGGATAGCCTAATGCTATTGCAAACTTGTTCATCTTACTATAGTATTCTCCTATTAGTGAGGACTCACTCTCCATACTCAGACCTATCGAACATACTCTATTAGCTATTACATAGTCTACTATCGACACTCTGTATATTGCAACTCCCTTCATAGTCGGAAAGAGGTTTATTAAATCCCTGCTACATCTTGGAAATACGTTCTCCAACTGCCATTTATGAACATCTACTCTATCTTTAAACTTATTTCGAAGATCGTACTTCACTTCTAGTCCTAGCTCTATTAATTTCTCTAGCATATCTGGATGTGCTATGATCAGATCTTCTACACCTGCTAGGGAGACTGCGAGATTTATAGTTGCTGGAAGCTCTGGGTCGTATACGACTATTCCCTTCAGATAGTGCTTATACTTCTCAATAGCATCGTACATATCGATAATCCTATAACCTCTAATCCACCCCTTACTCCTATAATACTCTAACCATCTCTCAGAAGCCGTAGGTCTTAAGCGTGCACTTTCCCATAGGACATAAATTGAGGGCTTTCTCCTATTCACAATTCCTTGAAGACTTAATACCATGAGTCTTGTCTCTAGATTACTACCTCTAAGGTCTATGACATCGACAATTCCCTCTTTCCATGAAGTTTCTTCTGAAGATACCCCTTTTAGTGCTTTCCTATACGCTAACTCTAGTATAGTCTCATAGGTATCGAATTCAGGTGCTTGAGAGTCATAAGTATTAAACTTACCAAAGGCTTTTATCGTAGCATTTATTCCAAGAAATCCTCCATGTACCGGGTAGATGAAATTTATGCCCTTACTCTGGAAGAATTCATCAGCCATCCTAAGGAATTCACACTGCTGTTCTCTCGTTAGATTCTGACTGAAGACCCCTAGAGGGGTTCTTGTAGTAGCAGCCCAGTCTATAAAGGCGAAAATTGGTACTTCTCCCCACAGATTCCTCACTACTTCTATTATCATGTCGTACCTAGTCTCATTAAGATCCATGTACAGTATCTCTCTAGAGGTGGGGGAGATAGTGATGAAGTCTAGTTTAGGAACCTTGTGGGGTGACGTGAGGCCAAGAGGCCAGCTTCCTACGTATACA